>CAYHIW010000009.1:0-22707 GCA_964356745.1 uncultured Gammaproteobacteria bacterium
TTATTATCATTATCTCATCATCTTCATAAACAGCTTTAATTGCAACAACATTTTTCACTCCAGATTGATACATGGAGATTGCATCAAACTCTCCCTCAACAAGAAATACATTTCCTTCTTTTTTAATTGCATCTTTTGCCAAATGTATTCCAAATAAAGATTCACGCTTATGATAAAGAGGGGTTTCTGGTGTGTTAACATATTTCGCCCCATCTTTACTATCCTCTTCAACAAGTACTCTTCCTGAGAAACCAATATTATTACCCCGCGTGTCGTTTATGGGAAACATGATTCGTCCTCTGAATCGATCATACAAAGAATTATTTTTTCCCGTTACCGTAAGTCCCGTATCCTTCAGATCTGCCTGAGCAAAACTTTTCTTAATGAGAAATTTAATAAGCGAGTCCCATGATTGAGGCGCATAACCCAACTGAAATGTTTCAATAATTTTTTCGTTGATATTTCTTGCTGCAAGATACTCTCTTGCTTTTTTTCCAATTGCAGACTGTGTCAAAATATAGTGATAGAAGTCTTTTGCAGAGTTATTAACTCTAATCAACGCCTCTTTCTTTTTCCATTGACTATCTTGAATATCAAAAGTGTCAAGCTTAACTCCGGTTCTTTTTGCAAGTTCTTGAAGTGCTTCAACAAAAGGAATGTTTTCCCATTTCATGAGGAATCGAATAACGTCTCCACCCTCTTGACATGCTCCAAAACAATGCCATATTTGTCGCTCCGGGGAAACAACAAACGAAGCTGATTTTTCTTGATGAAAAGGACAGTTTGCCTTAAAGTTTCGTCCTGCTTTTTTAAGAGTAATATGAGAACCAATAAATTCAACAACGTCTAGCTTACGTTTAATCTCTTCTATTGGATTCATCGACACTATTGTACCACTTAAGAATCATTACCTATTGTAATTTTATTAATTAGGTACATATAATAAGATATTGTGCTGTACTTGTATTTAGACAAAAATCAACTTCGTCTTTTATTTCTCAAGAAAACAATCTTGAAACAGTATGAAGTCAACGTCTTTGATAAGACGTATGAAGTTGATCTACTACAGGATGGAAAAATAACAAATGTTGATTTTCTTGCATCGGCGATAAAAGAAGCCCTAACAAACATTACAACCAGTGGAGATAAAGACGTTTTTCTTGTACTTCCTCAGGAGAGTTTTACCTTTCTTAAAGCAGATGTCCCGGCAGATATCGCACAGTCAGCCATTGGTCCTTTTATCAAAGATAAGGTTCGCACCACACTCCCTATCTCGATAGAAAATTCGTTTTGTGATTATTTTGTTAAAGACAGTGGAGGTCAAAAACAAGTTTCTTTTTATGCCATCGATACCGAACAAATCGAAAAATTAGTTGAGACATTTAAACTCCTTGGACTAAAACTTGTTTGGCTTCTCCCCGACTCACTTGCTATTTTCAAACTCTTTGAAAAAACACTTCGTAAAGAAAAAAAGGAACATATTTTTTATGTTTCTTATGCAAGCAAACTTCTCTCTGGATATCTTTACGACACAGGAGGTCTCCTATCTGAAAAAAAATGGAGTCACGATCTGGTCAATGACGAACCGGTAGAGAAAATCTTGAAAGCACAAACCGATTCGCTTGAAAAAGATGGTAAAAAACTAAATCGTATTATTCTTTCTGGTAACGCCTCTGAGTCTGTCAGACAGGACACTTTTACCAAAGAAGTTGGCGTGTGGACTAATCCCCTCAAGCGTATTATTCCCAACTTTTACGAACACTACATGAAGCAGCTGGTTGTATCGTCCAATCAACCATTTCCTCTACTTCAATTTGATGTTTGTTTCGGAGCGTTTATATTCGAACAGGAAAATAGAGAGTTCCAGATTCTCAAAAAACCAATGAAGAAAAAGAAAGGTGGAATAAAACTCCCCTCATTCTCATTTGGACCTTGGTTAAAATATGGTTTTATCGTCATTGTTTCATCCATCATTACGATTGGTGTGATTGTAGGATTGAGCAAATTTAAAGATCAAATCAAACTACCCTCTCTTCCCAATTTCCAACTGACCAAACCACAGACTCCATCTCCAACTATGCCACCGACCATTACTCCCGCACCAAAAGTCAATCGTGAAGAAATAAAAATCAAAGTTCTTAATGGATCCGGAACTGCAGGTAAAGCAACCGAAGTAAAAGACCTGCTCAGTGAAAAAGGATATCAAGAAATACTTACCGCTAACGCAGACTCTTTTGATTACGAAGAAACAGTCGTTCAGTTTAAAAAAGAAACAAAAGACGCAGCTCAACTTCTTAAAAAAGATCTGGAAGATTCAGGAGCAACTTTTAAAGACGAAGTTCTCGAAGAAGATTCTGCATCAGATATTATCCTCATCATCGGCGCCGACTTCAAATAACCCAATCTGTCATCCCGAACCTGTTTCAGGATCTCCTAAACAATCTAACGCGTGCTTATAATGGGATCCCGGATCAAGTCCGGGATGACATTGCGGTATAATAGGACATGGAAGAGCTTGAACGGAGAGCGCAAAACATATTGGAGAAAATTAATCTTGTTGAACTAAAAGAAGAACTCGCAGGA
This sequence comes from uncultured Gammaproteobacteria bacterium, assembly GCA_964356745.1. Taxonomy (GTDB): domain Bacteria; phylum Patescibacteriota; class Microgenomatia; order UBA1406; family GWC2-37-13; genus CAYHIW01. Next base: position 2,584 of record CAYHIW010000009.1, read on the forward strand.
CTCGAAAAACAAACGTATGAAGGTGATTTTTGGAAAGACAACCAGCAAGCTGGTGTTGTAATGAAAAAAATCAACGACATTAAAAAAGAAGTTGAAGACATCGAACTTCTCCAACTACTCGTAGAAGAAAACCAACTTAAGGACGCTGAACCACTTGTTAAAAAATACGAAGTCATCCTATTTCTTGGAGGGTCATACGATAAAAATGACGCCATTTTCGCAATTCATGCAGGACAAGGAGGCACCGAAGCCATGGACTGGTCTGCCATGCTCCTTCGTATGTATACGCGCTATTTTGAACTTAAAGGATGGAAATATGAAGAAATCGATCAGGTTCCTGGTGAAGAAGCAGGGATTAAAAGCGTAACTCTTAATGTCTACGGTAAGTTTGCGTATGGATTTTTAAAAGCAGAGGCAGGTGTACATAGACTGGTAAGACAATCTCCCTTCAATGCTGACGGACTAAGGCAAACGTCGTTTGCACTCGTTGAGGTACTTCCAATGATTGAAGATCGTGACATTGAAGTTAAGGAAGACGAGTTGGAATGGCACTTCTTCAGAAGTGGTGGAAAAGGTGGTCAAAATGTCAATAAAGTTTCAACCGCCGTCCGTCTTATTCATAAACCAACCAGAATTACGGTAACATGTCAGACAGAACGTCAACAAGGACAAAACCGTGAAAGTGCCCTTAAACTTCTTCGGGCAAAACTCTGGTTACGCGAAGAAGAAAGACGTCAAAAAACTCTTGAAGGCATGAAGACAGAAAAAATGGCGAGCTGGGGAAGACAAATCCGCTCGTATGTGCTCCACCCCTACAAACTCATAAAAGATCTTCGGACTAATTACGAAGAAAATCAAGTAGATAAGGTTCTCGATGGTGAACTGGATCCATTTATCGAAGCTTATTTTAAGCATGCTCACTAATCACTATCTTGTTTTTTTCCTACGAAATTGCTATTCTAGTTACTAATGGCAGAAGTTCAAGAAAATTACGTTCACGAACTAAGTACGAAACCAGGATCTTCAGGATCAGTTTTCAAATCAATTGTTATTCTTCTTATTGTAGTTCTTTTAGGAGTCGGTGCAGGATATTTCTTATCAAACTCCACAGATTTGATTTCGACAGTACAAAAAAAGACTGCGGGAACTCTTGGATCAAGTAAAAAAACTGAGGGAGTTAAAGACGACAAGCGCTTTCCCGACAGCGCAGAAGGAATTCTTAAAGAAGGCGGTGTTGAAGGCGAGGGAAACTTTCATCTTGAACGACCAGGTGGTGAATCACAAAATGTATATCTTACCTCAAGCATTGTCGATCTTTCCGGCTACATTGATAAAAAGATAAAGGTAATGGGTCAAACCTTCGAAGGTCAAACAGCTGGATGGCTTATGGATGTTGGATACGTAGAAGTTAAATAACGTTCTTTCTTCACTCATGATTAAGTTTGAAAATGTAACCAAACAATTTCCTCCTCAGACGGTAGCTCTTGACAATGTGTCATTTGAAATTGAAGATGGCGAATTTATCTTTCTTGTAGGTCCGTCTGGAGCAGGCAAAACAACGATTCTCAAACTTATCTTGAGACAATTTGCGCCAACTTCTGGAGGGGTTTTTGTAAATGAGTTTGATTTATCGACACCTGCTTTTAAAGAAGTTGAACGTTTGAGACGTTCCATGGGTGTTGTATTTCAAGACTTCAAAGTGCTCCCTGAGAAAAATGTTATTGAAAACATCGCCTTGAGTTTGAAAATTTCTCATGCTTCAAATACTCAAATTAAGTCGGAGGTGCGAGAAGCCCTTGAATTGGTTAATCTATCAGGAAGAGAGCTCTACTTCCCTGCCCAACTTTCCGCAGGAGAACTCCAAAGAGTTGCGATTGCCCGAGCCATCGTCGGAGATCGAGATATTATAATTGCAGATGAACCAACCGGAAATCTTGATCCAAAAACTTCATGGGACATCATGAAAATATTTAAAAAGCTTGAAGGAAAAAAAACAATTCTCATCGCAACTCACAATACGGATATTGTGAACAGTCTTCGCAAACGAGTATTCAACCTCAAATCCGGACGCCTCATAAAGGACATTCGCAAAGGAGGGTATGACGCATGAAAGACATGATGATCTCAATTCGAAGAACGCCTTATCAATCGCTTGCTTCATTTCTCATTCTTTTATTCACGCTCTTTTTGAGCCTTTTCTTTTTTAACCTCGTTGCCTTTTTTCACGGCTTCTTGGGGTTTGTCGAAACAAAACCTCAAGTTACCGTCTATTTCCAAAACGATACAAAAGAATCTCAAATTTCGCAAATCAAACAAAAACTTATACAAACTGGTAAAACAACTTCGGTAACGTATATTTCGAAAGAAGACGCTTTTAACATATATAAAAATCTGGAGAAAAACAATCCCCTACTTCTAGAAATGGTTTCAGCAGAAATTCTTCCGGCGTCACTTGAAATCAAGGCGGATAAGCCAACTGATTTAGCTGAAATTGCATCATATGTCAAAAAACAACCTGGAATTGATGAAGTTGTTTTCCAGAAAGATATCGTAGACAAACTTCTAACTTTTACTACTATTGTTCGACGTACACTCCTTTTCATATACGCACTTTTACTGGCGATCACATTTATGGTTCTCATGACAACAACAGCATTTAAAATTGCGCTCAAAAAAGATGAGATTGAACTTCAAAGACTTCTTGGAGCATCTACGTTTTATATCCGTAAGCCATTTTTTGAAGAAGGAGCATTTTTTGGGTTCATATCTGGAACAGTGGCATTTGCACTCTTTTATGGAGTTTTCCTTATTGTTTACCCACTTCTTTCAACTCAACTTGTCGGCATACCAGACCTCGCCTTTTTTGGACTCGGTAATCTTGACCTATACGTCTGGCCACCAAGCATAATATTTGTCCTCGCTTCTTATCTGCTCACGGTTTGTTTCGGTATGATAATTGGAGTAATTGGAAGTTATTTTTCGACGTCAAAATATATAGAGTAGTACACGATGAAATGGATAAAATATTTACTAGCTATAACAGGACTTCTTCTTATTGTTGTATTATCATCTTCGCTTGCTAAAGCACAAAATTGTTCCTCCAAAGAAAGCTGCGAAAAACTAATCCAAGAATACGAACAAAAACTTACTGGTTTACGAGACCAGAAAAACACTCTCTCATCACAAATCCAATATATGGATACTCAGATCTATCTCACAACACTTCGTATTCAAGACACTGAACAAAAGATTATTCGCACCGAAGAAGAGATTGGGAAACTCTCCGGGAAAATTGAAGGTTTAAATTCTTCACTAGACTACTTAAGCAAGGTGCTTTTAAGAAAAATTACCGAGGGTTACAAGAGACGTGAAGTTCCTATCGTTTCCTACTTTCTTGATTCTCAAAACACATCTACGCTTCTGAGTCGAATTAAATATGCAAAAGTTGCTCAAGAAAACGATAGTCGTATTGCTTTTCAGGTACAACAGGCAAAACTTAACTTTGAAGAACAAAAAGATCTAAGAGAACAAAAGAAAGCTGAACTTGATGAATTGAAGGTGAAACTTGACGAGCAAAAATCAGATCTCAATGGTCAGAAAAGTTCAAAACAAAAATTACTTACCCAAACTCAAAATGATGAACGTTCATATCAAAACTTACTAGCATCTGCACGAGCTGAATTTGCAGCAATTCAAGGAATCGTTGCAGGAGCCGGAACCGAAGAAAAAATGAGAGATGTAAAAAAAGGTGACACGATCGCAACGGTTATTCCGGGATCTTCCTGTAACTCATCTGGCGCTCATCTTCATTTTATCGTTCAAGCTGGTGGATCTGTCACAAATCCATTTAATTATTTAAAATCTGTAGATAATAGTAATTGCTCCGGATCTTCCTGCGGATCAGGAGATGGCGATCCATTTAACCCATCGGGTAATTGGGACTGGCCAATACCTCCAACAATTACATACTATCAAGGTTATGGAGAAACTTGGGCGGTACGAAATTCGTGGGTTGGACAAATTTATTCATCGCATAACGGAATTGACATTCGAGGATCATCGGATACAGTTTCAGCAGTAGCTGATGGAGAACTTTATAGAGGAAGTTATGCTGTTGGGTGCACTTTATCTTACGTTAAGTTAAAACATAAAGACTCTGACACCTCAACTCTTTATCTTCACGTGTACCCACAGTGATGTTGCGAGTTACAGGTTACGTGTTAGTATAAAAGTATGAGTGTTGATGGGTTGGGTAAAAAATTGTTTTATTTTTTAATCGTTGTTGGTCTTGTCAATATCGCTGTTTTTGATGTTTTGTTTTTTCTCCAAACAAAAAATGCTCCAGAGACTTCTAACGTAAAAGCAGCCCAAACAAGCAAAGAAACGACCAAATCAAAGAGTGCATGCCCACAAAGTTGTATAACTAAAATTAATGAAGTTTCCTCTGCACTTTCACAACAATCTGTTTCAGAAAAAACCATTACTACAACAGTTCCATCTGAGCCAAAAGAGTATTATGCTCCTATCGGGGCTGGAAATACCTCAGCTGACGACTGGGAAGACGTAGCAGGACTTCAGGTCACCATCGACACAACAAAATACTCCAAAATAAAAGCCGCATACTTTGAAGCGTCGGTTCGAATTCCGACTAAAAATCAATGGGCGAATGTTCGCTTGTACGATATCGACAGTAAACATCCTGTCTGGTTTTCGGAAGTATCGTTCCCAAGTGGCAACGATCCCACACTTCTTATCTCAAACCCCATTGTTCTTGAAACAGGTTATAAACGATATCAAGTACAGATGAAGACGCAGTTAAAATATCCCGCATATCTTGATCAATCTCGCGTACGCATCGTCACTGAATAAAGATTTAGAATTCCTTTTCGCACGCGCCAAACTGAAAAAATGTAGACTATAGTCCGTTGACGAACCTCCTAGAACGTGTAACGTGAAACGTAGAACATGAAAAGAATATTTTACAGACTTTTATTTTACGTTCTATGCTTTACGCTCTATACTTCACGCTCTTTGGCGGATTCAACAATTAAGATTAATGAATTCCAGGTAGACACTTCACCGCAGAACATTGAGCTTTTCAACCTCGGATCTACACCCATTGACATATCAGGTTGGTATCTTGATGATAGCGGAGGATCTTCCTATTACACTATTTCCTCAAATCTGACATTGGAACCCAATAGTTGCTACGTTTTTTCTTCGGACTTTAATTTAAACAAGTCGTCTGCTGATTCGGTCCGACTTTTTGATAAATCAAGTCCTCCCATAACCTCATCCGCTACTCTTATCGATTCATTTTCATACGTATCATCACATGGAGCAGGTAATTCTTATTCACGATCTACAGATGGTGGATCAATATGGACAACTATTCCATCTTCCATAGGTCTTTATAATGTAACTGACGCATCGTGCATTTTTCAAATCACTCCAACCCCTGCCTTGCCAACAAGCGTATCCATACCAACTCCCCCCTCAACACCGACATTCATACCAACTTCTACAGCTACTCCCTCTTTCACAGTTTCCAATCATCAAAACGTATATGTCACCGAAGTATTTTCATCTCCACAAACAGGCGAAGCCGAATGGATTGAGCTATATAATGATAATAATTTTGAGGTCTCACTTCAGAATTGGTATATCGACGATGAACTAAATGCTGGCTCGAGTCCGAAGTTATTTTCACTAACGATAGCTTCAAAAAGCTTCAATGCCATAACGCTCAGCTCTTCTATCTTTAATAATAGTGGAGATTCTGTGAGACTCCTTAACGCAGAAAAAGGAGAAAAAGACAGTTTTGAGTTTGGTGTTGGTACGTCAAATCTATCTTTTGGTAAGATTCATTTTGAAGGTGATGAAGTCTGTAAACAAACTCCGTCAAAAGGAACACGTAATAATCCATGCAGCAACGTTACTCCAACTTCTGTTAACGCCAAAATGACACCTCAACCGAGCGTAACGACAAAGCCAACAACGACAAAGCCAACAACGACCAAACCTAAACCCACAATCAAACCTACTTCAGATGTTCTTGGCGTTGAAACAGAGAATACAAAATCTTCAATAAAGGCTGTCGATGTTGGAACGAATTCATCTCTTATTTCTATTGTTTTTTCTATTTTGACTATCGTATCGGTTTTCTTTAAAATAAAGACGTGATATATAAATACTGGCTACCTCCAATTCTATGGATGACAATTATTTTCTTTCTTTCATCGCGAGAATCTGTTTTAGTTTCAAACATTGGTACTGTTAATTTTTTCTTTTTTAAGTCTCTCCATGTCATTGAGTACGGAATTCTTTACTTTCTCCTGTTTCGAGCATTTCTCACAAAAAACGCAAAACAAACAAATAATGCTTATATGAAAGCCTTTATTTTCTCCTTTCTCTATGCTCTCTCCGATGAGATTCATCAACTATTAGTACCAACGCGGGAAGGAAGATTGCGAGACGTATTTATTGACGTTGTTGGAATGGTCTTTACATATATGTATATTAAATACTATATAAATAAGTCATTTTTGAAGAAATTATTATGATGGGTAAGATTACATCTTTGATTCATGAATTTTTTGTTCCCAGTGAGCGTAATGGATACCGCTCACGATCCGTACATCATGGATTTCTCACAACCTACCTGATCATTGCGTTTATCATCGTTTTGCTTGCAAAAAGTAACGGAGGACAAAACGTCTTAGGATACGCAACCGATATCCGAAGCGCAAAACTTCTAGAACTAACCAACGCTCAGAGAATCAAAAACGATCTAACACCTCTTACATATAACACAAAACTTCAAGATGCCGCCTATGCTAAGGCAAAAGACATGTTTGCCAACAATTACTGGGCACATTATGGCCCGGGTGGCAAAACACCTTGGGATTTCATCCTAACCTCAGAGTACGACTATGACTTTGCGGGTGAAAACCTTGCGAAGAACTTTCTTTTCTCCAAAAATGTCGTAGACGCATGGATGAATTCATCCTCACATAGAGAAAATATGCTTCGAAGTGATTTTAACGAGGTGGGATTTGCCATAGTAAACGGCGTGCTCAACGGCGAGCCGACTACTCTTGTCGTTCAAATGCTTGCAAAACCATCAGTAACAGAACTTGCTAAGTTAGACCATGGAACAGAAAAACAAGTACCAGTACCTGTCAAAAATATCGCTGAGGTTTATGGCGAACAACAAAGTAATCAAATACAACCAGCCATAAATATTAGACTACCCTTAACGTCAATCTATCTATTCCTCGGCTTTCTTGCGATTGTTTTCGCACTGGATTATTATTTTGGTGCAAAATTAAACCTACCACGAGTCCACGGAAAACATATCGCCCATCTTATGTTCTTAAGCGCTATTGCAGTCGGCGTTGTTTTCTTTTTATCAAAAGGTACCATTCTTTAATCCATGCCGCATCACGTTTTATTCGCGTTAAAAAGAGATCTCACCAAGTCGCCATTTGACTATTTAGTACTCCTTACAACAAGCGTTCTTTTTATTGTGTTTTTACAACTATTTAAAGGGGAGCGATTTCCAAGCTTTTTAACGCTTCTTATTTTTGTCTCGTTTTATATAGTGTGGGGAGCATATCATCACGCCCGCGAAGAAACGGTGCATCTTAAAAATATGATAGAATACATCTTGATCGGATTTACTGTTCTTATATTATTGATTCTATTATTTTCAATATAATGAAAGGTGTCATTCTTGCAGGTGGGTTGGGAACTCGACTCTACCCTCTTACTCTTTCTACAAACAAACATTTGCTTCCTGTATATGACAAACCAATGATTTTCTATCCCATCAAAACACTTATTGATGCAGGAGTAAAAGAAATTATGGTTATCGCCTCTGGCCCACACTCCGGTCAATTTATTCATGTTTTAAAAAATGGTAAAGAGTTTGGTATCGAACATCTTGAATATGCGTATCAAGAAAAACCCGACGGAGGTATCGCAGATGCTCTTTCGCTTGCCGAAGAATTTGCTGACGGAGGCGCAATCACCGTAATTCTCGGAGATAATACAACCGATGCGGACATCTCAAAACCAATTCAAGACTTTAAAGATGGCGCTCTCATTTTTCTCAGAACAGTGACTGATCCAAAACGCTTTGGCGTCCCAAGATTCAATCCTCAAGACAAAACAAAGATCGTAGAAATCATAGAGAAGCCAAAAGATCCTCCGTCAAACTTTGCAGTTACCGGTCTTTATATCTATGACAACGAGGTTTTTAGCTTTATCCGTCAATGTAAACCATCCGATCGAGGAGAACTTGAAATAACAGATGTAAACAATCACTATATTAAACAAAATAAGATGAACTGGGCTGAACTTAACGGATACTGGCTAGACGCTGGTACTTTTGACACACTTCTTGAAGCAAATAATTATTGGGCAAAAAAACATAAGAACCAGTAAACTCCCATTGATTCATCATTCATAATTCGTTATTCTTAATTTATATATGGATCTTGTTCAAATCTTACTCGCAGTTACACTCGCCGTTATTTCTCTCTTTATCATTCTTATTGGTATTCAAATTATTGCTATACTTAAAGAAATAAGAAAAACACTAGAACGAGTCGACGAGATTGTAGGTAATGTTGAAAAGATCGGAAATAATATTGAGAATGGAATTAGCGAAGCTACTGGTTTTATGCAAGGTGCAAAAGGACTAATGAGATTAATTGAGGTCTTTGGTAAAAAGAAACAAGATCCCGAATTAAACGCTTGACTTTGGATAAAAACTTGTGTATATTATAGAGGTTTTTTAATAGATCCCCCTTTATTGGGGGGATTTCATTTATTCTATAAAGAGGGCTTCTTAAGATGCGAAATAATAATAAAACTAATAGTAATCCTAATCAAGAACTAAGACTTGGTAAGCGAGAAGAAACTCTAGAAGAACTTAACCTCATTGAAATACAAAAAGACTCCTGGCAACGATTCATACAAAAAGACCTTAGACAAATCATTACAGAATTTTTTCCCATAGACGATTACACAGGGAAAAAATTCACACTCTTTTTTGATGATTTCTATTTTGCAGATACCCGATATCCACTCGAACTTTGTCTTCAAAAGAAACTTACTTACGACACACCAGTCTACCTAAAACTAAGATTGCTTAATAAAAAAACTGGAACAGAAAAAAAACAAGACGTGTACTTTTTTAATCTTCCAAAAATGACTGATCGCGGTACGTTCATCATAAACGGAATTGAGCGCGTTGTAATTAATCAACTCGTTCGAGCTCCTGGAGTTTATTTCACCGCGGAAATTGACAAAACAACCGGTCTCACCCTTTACAACGCAGAACTTCGTCCATACATTGGAGCATGGCTTGACATAACGATAAATAAAAATAGTCTTATCGAAATTAAAGTAAACAAGAAAAGAAAATTTTTAGGAACAGTTCTTGTAAGGGCCTTTGAAGGTGGTACTCAAAACGAGATTCTTCAGGAGTTTTCTGACCTTGACAAATCCCTTGTTGAAAAATATCTCTTACCGACACTTAAGAAAGACCACACTCAGACAAAAGACGAAGCAACTCTTGAGATTTATCGTAAAGTCAAACCAGGAGAGCCTCTTATTCTCGACAACGCCTACGACACAATCAATAGTTTATTCTTTAACCCACGTCGCTACTCACTCAATGACGTTGGACGATACAAAATCAACAAAAAACTTGGACTCGATCTTCCTATTGAGAAAGAAAATTATCTTCTCACTAAGCGAGATCTTGTCGCAACCATCAAATATCTTATTAATATCACTGCAGAAAAAGGAAATTTTGACGACATAGATCACTTAGGAAATCGAAGACTTCGAACAGTGGGAGAACTTGTTGGAATGTACGGAATCCGTGTGGGAATGGTACGCGCAGAACGAGAAATTAAAGAGCGTATGAGCTTGGTTATGACAGACACCGTTGTCACGCCATCTCAAGTTGTCAATTCAAAACCTCTTACGGTTGCATTGAATTCATTTTTTAGAACCAGCCAACTTTCAACTATTGTTGATCAAACCAATCCATTATCTGAACTCGACAATTTAAGAAGAATCACTGTGGGAGGACCTGGAGGAATTGAGAAAGAAAGAGCTTCATTTTCAATTCGCGATATTTCAGCTTCTCAATATGGAAGGATCTGCCCTATTAGATCTCCTGAAGGTCCAAATATTGGAGTCGTTACCTACCTAACACTTTATGGAAAAGTAAACAAATATAACTTTATCGAAACTCCATACAAAAAAATTGTAAAAACAAAAAAAGGCAATAAGATTGAGGCTCGTATCACGGAAGACATCACCTACATGCAAGCAGACGATGAGGAAAAGTATTACATTGCATCCGACACCGTACACGTTGACGATAAGGGCGTTATTCAAGACGAACACGTTGTTGCACGACACCTTGGTGAGTTGGCCGAAGTAACTCCTGATAAACTTGATTATATTGATGTTTCAGCACGTCAAGCAATCGGTGCATCCGCAGCTCTTATTCCGTTTCTACAAAACGATGACGCAAGTCGAGCTCTTATGGGTACTCACATGCAATGTCAAGCAGTACCTGTTGTTAAACCACACGCTCCACTCGTTGGAACCGGAATGGAGAAAAAGATCGCTGCAGCTTTAGGAAGAACTGTTTACGCGCAAGAAGATAGCGTTGTCGATTATGTTGATGGAAGAAAGGTCATTCTTAAAGGTAAGAGTGGTAAAAAATACGAATATGACTTGGCTCGATTTATTAAAACCAACAAAGACGTTGTATTTGATCAAAGACCAAGAGTTGAACCTAAACAAAAACTTAAAAAAGGTGATACGGTTATTGATGGACCAGCAACCGAATCAGGAAAGCTGGCGCTCGGGCAAAATCTTGTCATCGCCTATACTTCTCTTAACGGTCTTGGTTACGAAGACGGTTTTGTTATATCTGATCGTCTTGTAAAAGATGACGTATTAACCTCAATATCAAGTGAGGAGTTCATTGCAGATGTTATAGATACTAAACTAGGACCTGAGGAACTAACACGAGACATACCAAATGTCCGCGAAGAAGTACTTCAAAATTTAGATAAAGACGGACTTGTTGTTGTTGGAACAGAAATAAAAGGTGGAGATATTCTTGTTGGTAAAGTTGCCCCCAAAGGAGAAAAAGAACTTTCCGCAGAAGAACGACTACTTCGGGCTATTTTTGGTGAAAAGGCAAAGGACGTTAAAGACACCTCTCTTCGTATGCCTTATGGTAAAAGGGGCGTTGTCGTTAATGTTCAAACAATCGACACAAAAAAGGATCCAAACGAACTTGAACCAAGCGTCATTAAAAGAATCGTCGTCACAACGGCACAACTTCGAAAAATAACCATTGGTGACAAACTTGCAGGCCGACATGGTAATAAAGGAGTCATCTCACGCGTACTTCCTGAATGGGACATGCCTCATCTTGAAGACGGTACTCCAGTCGACATCATCATCTCACCTCTTTCTATTCTTTCAAGAATGAATTTAGGACAGTTGTTTGAAACACTTTTAGGAATGATTGCAAAACACAATGGAAATAATCTTTCTATTCCTGTTTTTGAAAAACTGAAAGAAGACTTTATTACAAACGAGTTGAAAAAACTTGGTATGCCTCCAGACGGTAAGGTAACGCTCTATGACGGACAAACAGGACAACCATTTGAAAAGAAGGTTCTTGTTGGAGTTGGCTATATCATGAAGCTTATTCACATGATTGAAGATAAATTTCACGCACGATCTGTCGGACCATACTCACTCGTTACTCAACAACCGCTTGGAGGAAAATCTCAAATGGGAGGACAACGGTTTGGAGAGATGGAAGTATGGGCGCTTGAGTCACATCGAGTACCTCACGTCCTTCAAGAAATGCTTACGATCAAAAGTGATGACCTTCGAGGAAGAGTTAAAGCGTTTGAATCAATCATTAAGGGACTTGAAATTCCACAATCAAGCGTACCCGAATCATTCCACGTTCTTCTTAAAGAATTAAATGCTCTTGGATTATCAGTTGATTACATTAAATAACAATGGATGATCTACACATAGAAGATTTTAGCGGACTAAAGATCCGACTTGCTTCACCTGACGACATTCTCAAATGGTCAAAAGGAGAAGTTACTAAACCGGAAACAATTAACTACAGAACGTTACGCCCTGAAAAAGATGGCTTATTTGATGAGCGGATTTTTGGACCTACTAAGGATTATGAATGTTACTGTGGTAAATACAAACGTATCAGATATAAAGGAATCGTATGTGATCGATGTGGAGTCGAGATTACAACGTCAGCAGTAAGACGAGAACGCATGGGTTACATTAAACTTGCTTCTCCGATTGTACATATCTGGTACTTCAAAGGTCCCTCTGCTCCTTTAAGCGTACTTCTTGATATTCCACCTCAATCTCTTGAAAGAGTTGTTTACTACGCTCTTTACGTTGTCAAAGGTGTCGATAAAGACAAACAGAAAAAGACAGCTTCACAGATTGATGAATTTAAGAAAGGTGAAGTTAAAAAAGAGGAAGCAATTCACGAGGAAGACAAAAAAGAAATAAAAGCAGACTTTGAGAAACAAGAAAAAGCTCTTGCTAAAAAACTTACACATCCTGAACAACGAGAAATTGCACTTCAAGAACTATCACTTAAAGAAAAAGAACAATACAAACAACTTTCCAATAAATTTGTCGAAAGAAAATCACAAAAAGTTGCATTTTTTGATCGTATTTTAAAAATCGTTAAAGCAGTCGGAAAAAGTGACACTCTTGAAGAGGACGATTATCTATATCTTAAAGAAAATGGTCTTGATGAATTTTTAGAGGTAGGAATGGGCTCTGAAATTGTTTACGACATCTTATCTGAGCTCGATCTAAAAACGCTTTACTCAGATACTCTTAATGAGCTTGCAACTGCAAAAGGTGAACGAAGAAACAAACTTCTCAAAAAAGCCCGCGTTATAGAATCTTTTCTTAAGGGTGAAACTTCACCTATGTGGATGGTATTAACGGTGCTACCGGTTATCCCTCCAGATCTTCGACCTGTTGTTCAATTACCGGGTGGTAAATTTGCCACTTCAGATTTGAACGACTTCTATCGTCGTGTAATAAACAGAAACAACAGATTGAAACAGCTCATTGATCTTGGCGCTCCTGAAATTATTTTAAGAAACGAGAAAAGAATGTTACAAGAAGCAGTTGACTCTCTTCTTGATCTTCAAAAATCAAGAGGACGAACACGATCACAAGGAGCAGCTTCAAAAATTCAAAAATCCTTGTCAGACATTCTTCGAGGAAAACAAGGACGATTCAGACAAAATTTACTAGGAAAACGTGTCGATTACTCGGGTCGATCAACCATTATCGTTGGACCAGAACTACGTATCGATCAGTGTGGAATACCAAAAGAAATGGCGCTAGAACTTTTTAAGCCACATCTTCTTCGAGAAATTATATTACGAGGTCTTGCACCAAACATTAAAAGTGCAAAGAATTTCTTAGAGCAAAAAGATCCTGTTATTTTTGATATTCTTGAAGAAGTTACCAAAGATCACCCCGTTCTACTCAACCGTGCTCCTACATTGCACAAACTTTCTATTCTTGCGTTTTACCCTGTTTTAACAGACTCATACGCCATCAAACTTCACCCAACAGTATGCGCTGGATATAATGCAGACTTCGATGGAGACGCTATGGGTGTATTCCTTCCCCTTTCAACTCAGTCAATTGACGAGGTTAAAAGTAGAATGTTACCGTATCATAATTTGCTTAAACCAGCAGATGGCACACCGATCGTGCTTCCCAATAAAGAAATGGCGCTTGGTATTTACTATCTCACCACATTGGATCATGATCAAGAAGACATTAAAGATACAGAACTTAAGGTTTTCTCAAGTGGAGATGAAGCAATAAGTTCATATCATCTTAATGCAATCGCACTCAGACAGCCAGTTATTGTCAATATAAATGGTAAAGCAGTGAGAACATCTGTCGGAAGAATTATTGTAAACGAAGGACTTCCAGAAGAATTACGATTCATCAATAACGATTTGAAAGCAGCGGATGTTAAAAATATTGTTGTTCGTGCAATCAAACTATTTGATGATAATCAAAAAGTGGGAGAAGTTATCGATCGTCTTAAAGAAATTGGGTTTTGGGGAGCTTCTATTTCAGGAGGGTTATCTCTCTCCATCTTTGACTGTAAAATCATTGCCGAAAAAGCAGGTATTATAAACGAAGCTGAAAAGAAGATTGATAAGCTTGAAAAAAGCTTTAATCAGGGACTTCTTACTATTGAAGAAAAAAAACGTTACTCAAATAAATTATGGATTGAAACTACCGAGACTCTCGCCGATAAAACATGGGCATCTCTTGACAATGAAAATCCGGTAAAGCTTATTATTAAATCAGGAGGAGCACGCGCCTCTCGAGAACAGTTGAAGCAGCTTTCTGCAATGAAGGGACTCGTCGTTGATCCTCTTGGTAAAATTATCGAGGTTCCAACCAAATCAAATTATCGTGAAGGACTTTCTATCTTCGAATATGTTATTTCTGCTCGTGGAGCACGAAAAGGACTCACAGATTCAGCTTTGAAAACAGCAGATGCAGGATATCTAACAAGACGTCTCGTAGATGTCTCACATGACGTAATCATCCGAGAAGAAGACTGTCAAACAACCAATGGACTCATCATTCATTCTGATGATTCAGAACGTGGAGAAAAATTCTTCGAACGTATTCGTGGACGTTTTATCCTTGACGACATTAAAAATGAAAAAGGAAGCCTCCTTCTTGCTAAGGGTGAATTAATAACTGAGGAAGTTCTAAAAGAACTTGAAAAAGAAAAAATAGCCCAGGTAATTGTAAGATCAGCCCTTTACTGTAAATCAAAATATGGTACCTGTCAACAATGTTATGGAATCGATCTTTCCACGGGAAGAGTTGTTGAGATCGGTGTTCCTGTCGGAGTTATGGCGGCACAATCAATTGGTGAACCGGGAACTCAGCTAACAATGCGTGTTCGACACTTTGGAGGTATCGTCATTTCAGACGTGACACAAGGTCTCCCTCGTGTTGAGGAACTTTTTGAAACAAGAATGCCAAAGGTTATATCCCCCATTGCAGAGTTAAACGGTAAGGTTTCTATTAAAGAAGACACGGCAAAAGAAGTTTACATGATCAAGATCACATCAAATGATAAAGAAAATCAACAAGAACAAGAATTTATTATTCCCATATCTCAAAACTTAAGAGTTGCCGATGGAGATCTTGTTGGTCGAGGAACTCCTCTGTCAGAAGGTCACTTGAACATTCATGACGTTCTTGGAATTCGCGGTCTTCACAGCGCTCAAATTTACTTACTTAGTGAAGTACAAAAAGTATATGAGTCTCAAGGAATTGCTATTCATGACAAACACTTCGAAGTCATCATTCGAAAAATGAGTGAAAAAATCATTATCGAAGAGGAAGGCGACACATCATTTATTAAAGACGAGGTTGTCTCGCGACTTCGATTTGAAGAAGAAAATAAAAAAATACTTGCGCAGGGTGGAAAACCAGCAGTTGGTAAAGTTTCAATTCTCGGTATCACTAAAGCCGCAATCTATACAGACTCATGGTTGTCGTCCGCTTCATTCGAGCAAACAACGGCAGTTTTGAGCTCTGCAGCAATCAAAGGACAGGTAGACTGGTTGTTAGGACTCAAGGAAAATGTTATAATTGGAAGACTTATTCCGGTAAATAAAGAGTTGATAGATAAGTATTACAGTCGTTTTGTACAAAAATATGCCTACAATAAACCAGCTCATCAAGAGCAAGAGGAAAAAGAGACTTAAAAAATCTCGCGCGGTAGCTTTGAAGACAAACTTCAACGCACTCAAGCGAGCTTATATTGGAAGTGATTCTCCTATGAAGAGGGGTGTTTGTACTGTGGTTAGAACAATGACACCAAAAAAACCAAACTCTGCTCTTCGAAAAGTAGCAAGGGTCAGACTATCAAACAAAATGGAAGTTACCGCCTATATTCAAGGTATCGGACACAACCTCGCAGAGCACTCAATTGTTTTAGTTCGTGGAGGACGTGTAAAAGATCTTCCCGGTGTTAAATATCATATTGTAAGGGGTAAGTTCGACACTGCAGGTGTATCAAACAGAAAAACTTCACGTTCCAAATATGGAACAAAGCTTGAAAAAGCACAGGAATAATTATTATGCCTAGACATCAGTATAAAAAAAGAGCTCCTTCTGAAGACCCTATATATAAGAGTCTTGAAGTAACTAAATTGGTCAACTACATCACAAAAGACGGAAAAAAAACCGTTGCGAGAAAGATTGTTTACGATGTTCTTAAACGATTTGAAGAAGAAAAAAAAGATCCAATAAAAGTGCTCCATCAAGCAATTCATAACGTTGCTCCAAACTTTGAGGTTAAACCAAGAAGACTTGGAGGAGCATCATACCTTGTCCCGATTGAAGTACGACGTGATCGAAAACTATTTCTTGCGTTAAACTGGATTATCGATTCAGCACAGACAAGATCGAATAAAGAATACAAATCATTTCAAAACAAATTGTATACTGAATTAAACGAAGCTGCGCAGAATCAAGGAAATGCAGTAACCAAACGCGCGCAAACCGAGAAACTAGCAGAAGCAAATAAAGCCTTCGCACACCTTAAGTGGTAACCTCTTATGGCTCAGCAACATATTGTCACAAAAAACAGAAACGTCCCTCTTGATAAAATCCGTAATGTCGGTATCATCGCTCATATTGATTCGGGGAAAACTACAACAACCGAACGTATCCTTTTTTATACCGGACGCTCTTATAAGATAGGTAATATTGATGAAGGTACCACTCAAATGGACTGGATGCCTCAGGAACGTGAACGAGGCATCACGATTGTATCTGCCGCAACAACTACATTTTGGAAAGATATCCGAATCAATATTATCGACACTCCCGGACACGTAGACTTTACCGCAGAGGTTGAAAGATCTCTTCGTATTCTTGACGGTGGCGTCATTGTGTTTGATGCAGAAGAAGGAGTTCAAAGTCAGTCAGAAACTGTTTGGCGACAAGCAGATAAATATCGTGTTCCGCGTGTCTGTTTTATTAATAAAATGGATAAGCTCGGTGCCAATTTTGAAGGAACAGTTAAAGAAATTACCGATAGACTTGCAGCAAACCCTGCTGTTATGGTCTACCCTATTGGGAAGGAACAAGATTTTACCGGAGTCATTGATCTTTTATCTATGAAGGCGCTTGTTTGGGACAAAGATCCACAAGGCACAGAATACTCAATCACTGATATTCCAGAAAATCTTAAGGCGAAATCTGAAGAATATAGAAACAAACTTATAGAAAAAATTGCAGAGAACGACGATGTTCTTCTTGATAAATACCTACACGGCAAAGAAATTTCTGTTGAGGAATTAAAAGCATCGCTTCGCAAATCGGTTATTGGCTACAAACTTATTCCTGTATATTGTGGAACATCGCTTCGTAATAAGGGTGTGCAACCGGTACTTGACGCAATTGTCGACTACCTTCCTTCACCTCTTGATCTTAAAGAAGTTAAAGGTGTTAATCCAAAAACAGGAGAGGAAATGACTCGACAGCTAACGTCGGATGAGAAATTTGCGGCGCTTGCATTCAAAATTCAACTCGATCCCCATGTAGGTAAAATCACCTATTCGCGTATTTACTCTGGATCCTTGACTTCTGGATCCTATGTCTATGACGTAAACAAGGGAAAACAAGAACGTGTCAGTCGACTTCTTCTTATGCATGCGAACCAAAGAGAAGAAGTTGATAAGGCATATGCGGGAGAGATCGTCGCGCTTGTTGGACCAAAAGAAGTCGTCACAGGCGACACCTTAACCGAACAACAAAACCCCATCCTCCTTGAACAAATTTCATTTGCAGAACCAGTTATCTCGCTTGCAATCGAACCGAAGACAAAAGCAGATCAAGAAAAGTTATCATATGCACTTCAGAGACTTTCTGAAGAAGACCCAACCTTTAAAGTAAAGATTAATCATGAGACTGGTCAAACAATCATGTCGGGAATGGGAGAATTGCATCTTGAAATATTAGTTGATCGTATGAAACGTGAGATGGGTATGGATGCAAATGTTGGTAAACCCCAGGTTGCGTACAAAGAAACAATCAAAGTAAACGCTGAAGCCGAAGGAAAATACATTAAACAAAGTGGAGGTCGTGGTCAGTACGGACATTGTTTCCTACGCGTTGAACCACTTGGACGAGGTGAGGGAGTCAAGTTTGTCAATAAAATTAAAGGAGGATCGATTCCTAACGAATTTATTCCTTCTGTCGAAAAAGGAGTCATCGAAGCAACAGAAAAAGGCGTACTTCTTGGATATCCATTAGTAGATCTTCAGGTAACACTCTATGACGGAACGTATCATGATGTTGATTCGTCTGATATCGCGTTTAAAATAGCAGGATCTATGGCACTTCAGGACGCTGTTAAAAAAGCAGCACTTACGTTACTTGAACCAATTATGAAGGTCGAAGTTACTGTCCCAGAAGAGTTTATGGGAGTAACTATTGGAGATATTTCAAGTAAACGAGGTAAAATTCTTGGAACCGAGAAAAAAGGAAACTCAACGGTAATTAAGGCCAACGTCCCTCTTTCTGAACTTTCGGGATACGTCACAATCTTGAGATCGCTTACCGAAGGTCGAGGTATTCCTTATATGGAACCTTCACACTACGAAGAAGTCCCACAAAATATCATACGCGTAATGCAAGAAAAATAAATAATGAAGTATTTGATTTTTTCAGATAGTCATCTTGCTAAGAATTTTGATCCAAAAAAATTCTCTGTTTTAAAAAAGGCAATCGAATCATCTGATCGAGTCATAATTAATGGCGACTTTTGGGAAGGCTTTACTACTTCTTTTGACGAACTTACCAAATCAAAATGGGCAGAAACACTCTTTCCTCTTCTTAAGAAAAAGCAGGCGATCTATCTCTACGGTAATCACGACAAAAAAATCTACTCAGATAAACGCACCTCTCTTTTTTCTGTAGAACAAAGGGATGAATATGTTCTGAAATCTGGCAAAAACACTTTTTTCATTCAACACGGAGACAAGTACGTCATTCTCCCGGATGTTCAAAACTGGCTATGCTTCATACTGGAAAATACTGAAGATGTATTGGTTAAATTATTTAGAAAACCATTCATAAAGCTTGCGTTTGGGTGGATGAATACGAAAATAAAAATTAAGGTGAGTTCAAAATTAAAAAAGAATGAGTTTCTTATTGTTGGTCATACTCACTGTGCAGAAATTGACCTGGAAAATCACTTCATTAATTCTGGATTTATAAAACATGGTCTTGCGCAGTATCTCACCATAGAAAACGGAGCAATCACCCCCCACGAAGAATCCTACTAATCGTCTTCTTGACAGGTGAACAATTGTTCACTATCATGATATATATGCTCATGATTTACTCTTGGCCAAATGTAATCCTACATATTGATGCTGACGCATTTTTTGCTTCTGTCATGCAGTCAATCTACCCAAACCTCAGAAACAAACCAGTCGTCGTTGGTCGTGAACGAGGTATCGCAACAGCTTTTTCATACGAAGCTAAAAAACTCGGTGTTCGACGGGGAATGCCTATACATCAAATCAAACAGTTATATCCAAACTGCATTATTATTTCTTCTGATTACGAAATGTACTCTCTCTACTCTCGTCGGATGTTCGAAATTCTTCATTCGTTTTCGCCAACCGTTGAAGAATACTCGATCGACGAAGGCTTTGCAGATATTAAGGGACTTCGTAGACCTCTTAACAAATCGTATCTCGAAATTGGTCGAGCCATTCAAGAAAAAGTCTCAACAAGTCTTGGTATTTCTGTTTCAATTGGAATATCGGTAACTAAATCTCTAGCCAAACTTGCTTCTCAAGTAAATAAACCCGGTGGAATTTGTATGGTTTCAGGAAAAGATATCGAACGGTTTTTATCTAAAATAGATTCACATAAAATCTGGGGCGTAGGAGATCAGACGAATGCCTATTTAAAAAAATTAGAAATTGAAACTGC
>CAYHIW010000010.1:0-22132 GCA_964356745.1 uncultured Gammaproteobacteria bacterium
TGCTGTCCAATGACCAACGCAACGATGGTACCCGCTACAGCAGTCATGGCAGAGAGAAAGTTGAAGAAAAGCGCTCGTTCTTTACTGTATCCACCGTGAATAAGAACACCAAAGTTACCAATCTCCTGTGGGATCTCGTGCAACACAACCGCAAGGGTAGTCGCAACACCAGTGGGAACACTCACGAGATAGCTTGCTCCGATAATGAGCCCATCTATGAAGTTGTGTACGCCGTCTCCAAACAAGGTAAGCGTTGTCAAAGGCTTGGGATAGTGGATATGCTTATTGGCATGATATTCGTGCCGAATATGCAGAATTTTTTCGATCACAAACGTCGAAACCATACCAAACAGAATGTAAAATGAAATCGTTTGAGTAAAACCGCCTTTTTCGACAACTTCTGGAAGTAAATGAATAAAAACGTCACCAAGCATTGCTCCAACAGAGAAACTCACGAAGTAAATGAGAAAGTTATTGAGTTTTTTTTCTTTTACCGGCAGGATAAACACACCAATAAGAGAAACTAAACTAACGAGAAAGACGCTTGCGAGGGCGTAGATCCAAATTGATAGAATTGTCATATTGTTAAATTGTTAATGGCATTTGGCACAAAAGCCAAAAAACTCCATCTTGTGATCTGTTATTTTAAATTCGTTCTTCTGGGCAATGTCTTTTGAGATCTCCTCAACAGTACAACCTCCAACACCACTTATATCTCCACACTTTTTACAGACAAGGTGATGATGGTGGGGTAGAGAAGCACGCTCATACCGAAACTTCCCCTCCTGAAGCTCAATTTGTTTAAGAATTCCCTTTTCTAGAAAGATTTGAAGCGTACGATAAATGGTCGTAACATCAGTTTTAACTTTCATGAAGCTGAGTATTTTACTCAAGCCTTCGACATCAAGAGGCGTTCGAGACTGCCAAAAAATAGAGAGAAGGGTAGAACGAACCGGAGTATCTTTGAGTCCATGCTCTTTGAGTATTTCTTGAGTATTGATTTTCATATGATAGTTGTTTGCAAGTTGTTTGCATTTAGTATATGCAACTCAGTTGCATTTGTCAATACGATCTACCTCTTACTATAAAACGATACAGCAATGAGAGTGGTTATAGGAACCGCAGCTATGATTCCAATGCTCGAAACGAGTGTTCGAACGATTTCAGTTGCAACCACTTCTTGATTTACCACTTGAGAATAGGATACATTTGCGTTGAAAAACAAAAGAAAGAGTGGGAGAGATGCTCCTGCATATACAAGCGCAAGTGTATTAACCAGCGAAGCTATGTGATCGTGCCCAATATCCATAGCGTGCTTGTAAAGTTCTTTGAATGAGAAATCCTTATTGGCTTCACGAAGTTTTTGCACAATTGATGTCTGCGAAATCGTTACATCGTCTAGAACTCCCATCGCACCAATAATAATCCCCGCCAATAAGATATTTTTAATATTCAAGCTCACTCCCTGGATGTTTTGAATATAAACCGCTTCTTCTGCAGCAAACCCTGTAAGCTTCGCAAAGTTAACAAACAGCGTAGCCAATATCCCCGTAAGTACCAAAGATAAAAAAGTAGCTGCAATTCCAATTGTGGTTTTTTTATTTACTCCATGAGTAATGAAAAAGGTAATGGGAATAATAAAAAGAGAGGCGAGGAGAGTAACAATCACAGGATCGTTCCCTAATAAAATATTAGGGATGATGAGTCGGGTTATCATAGTAAACGAAATCATCATTCCAATAAGAGAAAGTAATCCTCTGAAGCGTGCAATGCCAAATACAACAACTAAGAATAAAAGCAGGAGAACAAGAAGCTGATTCTTACGTTTGAAATCTGCGATAAATACGTTACTTGCACCCTTATTATTTTTTTCATAGGTCATTACAACGCTGTCGCCCTTACGATACTCTATATTTTTCTGGTTTTCTGAATTAGTTTGAACTTGGACAGATTTGTCTTTAAGAGGGCCTTCTTCGAACTTAACGGTAACTTCATTTTTTTTAACATCTATTATTATTGCGTCATAGAACGATTGTTTAGATTGAGCGGAGACTCGTGAAACATAGAATGTGGAACATAGAACGAAAACAAAAATAAGGATAAATCGCTTCATACGCCTTCTATTTTACAATTAAAATGGTAAAATCTCATAATGTCACGGAATAATATTCTCATTACCCTCGGATCAATTGCCTCAATCTTCGTGTTTCTATGGATCGTGTACGCAGCAAGTAACTCATCAACGCCTCAATCAAGTCAAATATTTAAAGCATCGTCAACCGTCCTTCCAACCGATCATGTGAAATGGAATACAAAAGCCAAAAAAGTTCTCATTGAGTACAGCGACCTTCAATGTCCGGCCTGTCAGAGCTTTCATACGATCTTGAAGCAGATTGAAGCATCCGGAAGTGCACAACAAAATATTGTCAAGTCTACTGCGTTTGTCTATCGTAACTATCCGCTAACTACCATTCACAAGAATGCTCAGATAGCAGCTCTTGCCGCTGAAGCAGCCTCAAAACAAGGAAAGGTATTTGAATTTCACGACATCTTATTTACCAATCAGGCAGATTGGTCTAAACTCTCCGACCCAATGCCTAAATTTAGAGAATATGTAAGGAAACTCGAACTCGACGAAGCAAAATTCGATGAAGATGTAAAATCTGCAGAAGTTAAGAAAAAAGTTGCGGATGATGTCGCTTTGGGCAACCAATCACAAGTAAATTCGACTCCAAGCTTTTTCTTAAACGGTAAAAAACTCGAATTCGGCTCCTTTGACGAGTTCGTAAAGCTTCTCGCTCAATAAAACCTACCGGTTATAAGCTATCAATCTTTTTTCTGCTAAAGCAAGATTCCCTAATGACTCTAAAACAAGTTTGTCCAAATCAGTCTCTGTGTCGGGCTCTGGATAAAAAAGCACTTTTTCTTCCATAAAGAAAACTGAGATCATCAATTCATCATCTCGCTCAAATCTGAGCTCGACAGAATCAGTAGCTCCTGAACCATTTTCTAAATCTCTTGTAGAAAAGATGTTTATATCTACATCATCATTCAATCTATGAACTATCGAGGTTGTTACTTCATATTGATTGGCCAATCGAGCAAAAATATCCCATACCATTGCGTGAGATCCTATCGTCAACTCTCCCTCTTCTCCGTCAGGAACAAATTCAATTCCTCTTCGTTTTATATCTAACCAAGCGGCCCTTCTGCAAACCTCATCCTTTTCTGAGACTATCATGTTCTCTAGTAACTCTGTCATTAAAAAAACGTAGTCTTCCTCGCTATCTACCAACTGTGCCTTATCAAACATGTCATCCAAATCATCTTCTTGAGTGAGATTATCATTGATAAGAAACGTGCCATCTTCAATGAAGAAGTATATTTTTTGAGGAATTTCTTCTTGATCAGACATCTCATCATCAGAAAAAAATTGCACCATTACCTTGTCACGCTCTCCTTCTGCAAGAAACATGTCGTATTGTATAGATACGCGATTAAAATCTGTCCACGGCTGACTGTAAAGAAAATCCGCTGTGCGTGTTCTTTCACATTCTGAATTGATACTATGAATACGTTCTGCAAGTTGAAATGCTTTGACAGATGGAGGGAATAGTCCGCGCCTACGCTCTAACATATCGATAGTATACCAGAAACCTCTAAGGCTACTTTCTGATACAATTAGGGCATGCAGATTGCCATAAAAGGCCACGGAAAACCCATTCTGTTTGTGCACGGCTGGGGTGGCTCGATCGAGAGCCTAACGCCACTGGCAAAAAACCTTGAAAGTAGCCATCAAACAATTACTATTGAGCTTCCTGGTTTTGGCAAAAGCGACAATCCAGAACCTGACTGGGGAGTAGAAGAATACGCTCAAGAAATCGTCAACTTGTTGAAAGTCCATAAAGTCCGTAAAGTCACTTATTTTGGGCATTCGTTTGGCGGAGAACTGGGAATCTATCTTGCGGCAAATACGAAACTCATTGACAAACTCATCCTGTGCAACTCCTCATTCAAACGTACCGGAAGAAAATCTATACTCGCGCGCATGTATCACTATTTATTTCCAAACAATAACCCACCGTTTAAAATGATCCTGTATCGCATCTTGTTTCGATCTTCAGACTTAGCAAAGTTTCCCCATCTAGAACAAAACTTCAGAAAAATCGTAAAGCAAGATTTGACAAATCTCTTGGAGAAGATCAACGTTAAAACGCTCATCATTTGGGGAGCAAAAGATTCGATCACGCCAGTCTCCTGGGCATATGAACTGCACGAGAAGATAAAAAACTCAGAACTGGAAATTGTCGAAGATGCACGACATGGTCTACCACTTCGACAACCTGAGCTTGTTGCCAAACTTATTGAATCATTTGTATGATTATTGCACTCATCGGCACTGTTTTATTTTTCATAAAAGTTCTGGAGCTTCTGTATTTTTTTCAAATTAAGGAATATCGATTTGATAGATTCTGGTCATTACTAAGAGAAGAGGGGATTATTCAAACAGTCTATACCAAACATCCTCGTTTCCCCGCCAAAAAACTACACAACCTCTTAATTGTTGGGGTTAATATACCCATTGCGTATCTTCTGTATTTAGATCTCGTAACTACACCAATAATGTTTCAGCTGACGATACTCATCTTCGTGCCCATTATTGCGTTACTAGGGGTCACTCTCGGAGTAATGACTACAGCCCCTATAGTATATATATATCGCCAGACTTTGATAGTAAAGGCAAAAAAGAAAATTGCCCAGTCCAAAGCAAAGTTCATCATTATTTCCGGTACTTACGGCAAAACATCGGTAAAGGAATTCTTATTTCAATTACTCTCAACTAAGTATCAGGTCGCAAAAACAGATCGAAACATGAACACCGATGTTGGTGTTGCGCTCTCAATACTTAAGAATCTCAAGGATGATACCGAATATTTTATTACTGAAGTTGGAGCATATCGATTAGGGGAAGTCGACAGAGTATGCCGGCTCATTCACCCGACTTACGGCATTCTCACATCCAAAGGGAATCAACACGTCGATCTTTTTGGATCAATCAATAATCTTGCAGAGGCAGAAGCCGAGTTTATCGTCTATCTTCCTCAAGATGGAGCTCTTTATGTAAATAAAAATGCAGCAGATAAAAGTCTTTTGAAAGAAACAAGCGCAAAGACATATATTTTTGCACAAGACAAGGATGCTGATATTTTTCCAACCGATATTAAGACTACAGCCAAATCAATCATGGCGACGGTTCAGCACAAACAAAGCGCCATTAAAGTCCACGCGCCGCTCATTGGTGAACATAATCTTATCAATCTACTACCTTGTATCGGCCTTGCGCTTGATGTTGGTATGAGCGTCGAAGAAGTTGAAAAAGCAATCAAAGAACTTAAACAAGTAACCGGAAAGTTATCTTTTCACAAAAGCACACTTGAGAATGCAGAGATCTTGAATGACGCAAGCAACTCATGCCTTGAGGGATTTATCGCGGCGATAAAAACAGCTAATCGCTTTACTCATTCTAAAAAAATCATTGTTTCCAAAGGCATTATCGAGCTTGGTTCTCAGAAGGAGGACTCGTACCGTCAAATTCTTGATGAACTTGCCAAAACCGATATTGAATTGCTTACTACCGATAAACTCTTTAAAATAATGGGCACGGAGCGTAGGGTAGTGCTATGTAAAGATGAAGTACAACTTCTTGCAGAAATAACCAAACGTCTTGGAGAAAAAACTTTAATTGTGCTCGAAGGAAAATATACCAATAATTTTATAAGTAAAATTATTGTGAATGGTTAAATTGTTACATTGTCAAATTATTAACAATTTAGCAATTTAGCCATATAGCAATTGTGTATTAAAATATGATTTCAACTGATTTTGCACCAAATGAACGATGGATCGACTCTCTCACTGCGCTGAGAGTAATGAATCTACCGTGGCGGTGGAAAAAGGGTAATGCGCTCCACACTATCAAACATCGATTGAAGAAATTTTTCCCAGGTAACGAACTGTTTTTCTTTCTGACAGCTCGCGCCGGGCTCCATCGCCTCTTCCAGGGACTCAAACTCCAACCTGGAGACGAAGTTCTCGTGCAAGGATTCACCTGTGAGGCAGTTGTTCTCCCAGCCAAAGATCTCAAACTTAAGGTAATCTATGTTGACATTAACGAAGACGATTTTTCAATGAATTTGAGTGACTTCGAAAAGAAAATTACATCTCGATCTCGAGTCGTACTCCTTCAACATAGTTTTGGGATAACGCCAAAACAACGTAATAATATTATTAGAAAAGCCCAAAGTAGTGGGATACTTGTAGTAGAAGATCTTGCACATGGCTTTGATGAAAAGGTATTTAAAGAAGATGTAAAAACAATCAAACTCTTATCTTTTGGGAGATCGAAGAATATTTCATCGGTATTTGGAGGTGCAATTGCATTAACAGATAACGATCTTATCCATTGGTTCAAAAATACCGAAAAAACGCTCAAATATCCAACGTTTGGATTCATTTATAGACTTCTTCTCTATAAGGCATTCGCTCCTTTTATTCGTTCAACGTATGATTGGGGCTTGGGTAAAACACTTCATAAGATATGTACAATCATTGGTCTCTTTCCTGCCGAGATTTCAGCCTTAGAAAAAGAGGGAACATACGACAATTTGTTTGAAAAAGCATATCCAAATGTACTCGCAACCCTACTTTTAAAACAGATCAAGTATTTTGATCTAAAACTGAAGAAAAAGTATGATGCAATAGAACTTTACGAAACGTGCTTTCATACATTTAATGGTCATCCATCGCATACATTGTGTCGATATCCTGCACTTATCCAAAACAGAGATAAAGTTATTAAATCTCTGTCAAAACATAATATCTTTCTTGGTAAATGGTATGATCAACCAGTTGCTCCTAAGTCTGTCGACCTTAAAACGGTTTCATACAAATCAGGTTCGTGTCCTACGGCAGAAACAATATGCAAACAAATCATTAATCTTCCTGTCAATGTACGAACAAGGCAGGCCCGTCGTATTATTACCTTGATTAAAAAATATGAGAGTAACTGAAATTAACGACCAGTCAACCTGGGATTCATTTTTGAATGAGGCAGGTTCACCGAGCTTTTTACAGTCATGGGAATGGGGAGAGTTTAGCGTCCTTGAGAATCACCAAGTCTTAAGACTGGGCGTATATGAAAAAGAAACACTTACCGCAACGGCGCTTGTGCTTAAAATAGCCTCGAAAAAAGGTAAATTTATGCTCATACCGCATGGACCAACGACAAAGCTACAAGCTACAAGTTTCAAGTTACAAGTTCTAAAGACATTGACTGAGTATCTAGTGGAGATTGGGAAAAAAGAAAAATATATTTATATAAGAACTGCACCGATCATTGAGAAAAAAGAGGGGACAGGATCAACATTTACCGACGTTGGATATGTTAAAGCACCCATGTACATGCACGCTGAATCAGTATGGAAACTCGCCTTGGATAAAACAGAGGAACAATTATTGGGCGATATGCGCAAAACTACTCGCTACCTTATCAAAAAGGCTCAAAAAGATGGGGTCGTAATAGAGAAGAGGACTGATTCAAAAGCAGTAGATGACTTCTGGGAAGTATATAAAGAGACGTTCAGCAGAGAGGGTTTCACTCCTTTTTCAAAACAGTACATTCAGCATGAATTTGAAACATTTAATAAAACCGGCAACGCAGTCTTCTTATTTGGCCAGCTCAGAACCGGGGCGGTTGAGGAGCAAAGCGGGAAAACCGCCCCGGTTAAGTATCTAGCTGCTGCCCTCATTTTATTTACAAAATCCACTGGCTTCTATCATCAAGGCGCGTCAATTCACAGCAAGGTTCCTGTTCCATATTTACTGCAATGGGAAGCAATTAAAGAAGCAAAAAATCGAGGTTGTGAATTCTATAATTTCTGGGGTATTGCCCCGGATGAAAATAATAAAAAACATCCATGGGCTGGGCTTACCCTATTTAAAAAAGGCTTTGGAGGAGAACAAATCGATTATGTTGAAACTCAAGACTATGTATTAGATCAACTACGATATATACCAATATACCTCTATGAAAAAATCCTTCGCTGGAAGAGAAAAGTCTAACCTTCGTTACGTGAGAACTGTCCGGTACGCTTTGCAAGATTCACAAAACGTTTAAAAAAATAGAAAAACAAAAAGAAGTAAATTACGTTCAAGATAAATGCAGTAAGCATGTAATTTCCTTTAAAAGTCGGGTCTACTAAAGCGGCTCTCGCTGCTTCAAAAACATAGGTAATAGGAAAAATGTACGCTATATTCTGTATTGCTTTTGGTAGTACACTCACCGGAAAAAATGACGCAGTCAGTGGTTGGATAAGATAAATAATGCCCCATGTAATCGCCTGAATACCAGTTCCGTACCTGAATAAGAATGCAAGAAGCATTAAACCAACCGATATTCCAAAAAAAACAAGATTAATAAAACCGACTATAATATTCATTATTCCAATGGTAAGAATATTAAAGTTAAAAAAGACATTTGCAATAATAATAAAGATAATAAACAACACGACGCCTTTCACAAGAGCAGATATTGCATATGCGCTTAGCAACTCCTCATCTGACAGGGGCGCTACGTACATGTTCGAGAGATTTCTTGACCAAATATTCCAAAGAGCAGAAACCGAGATCGTATACTGAGATATTCTAAAGACCTCCCACAGCATTGCTCCCATGACGATATACTGAGCTATTTTAGCGTTTATTTGACCTTGAAGAAACACCGTGATAAAACCAAACAAGACCATGTTCATCCCCGGAAAAATAATGATATCCATAATTACTTCAAGCGAGCGCTTGGTAATGAACATTTCTTGAAGGAATATTGCGTTGACTCTCGTTAGGGATCTTTTCATATTATTTCTTTCTTGCCATTTGTAAAAAGAAGTCTTCAAGTGTTGGCTTGTTAACTTCAATGTCCGTGATCCAAATTCCCGCATCACCCATCTTAAAAATGGTATTTGCAATCAACTCTTCCTTAAGTGTTAACTGCACTACGAAATTATTAATAAAGACGTGTTTGAGCTTTTGCTCAGTGAGAAACTTCTTAACCTTGTTCTGATCTGCATCAAATGATAGCTGTAATACCGCATGCGGAATCCGCTTTGTCAATCCGAGAGGTGTATCTTCGGCAACAATGGTACCCTGATTAAGAAACACAACCCTATCACAAATTCTACTTACTTCATCCATATCATGACTTGTGTAGATGATCGAAAGATTTCTATTTTCTTTTAGTTCTTCTATTAAATGTAGAAGCTTATCTGCAATATCCGGGTCAAGCGACGCAGTTGGCTCATCCATAAGGATGATCTCTGGTTCATTTAACAAAGACTTGATAAGATTGACTCGTGTTTTTTGACCTGCCGAAAGATCCCAGTATTTCTTATTTAGATTGTTGGTTATCTCAAGTCTGTCAGCAAGTTTGAGTATTAATGCTTTAGGATTTTTAATATTGTATAGCATTGCAAATACAAGCAGATTCTCATACGCACTGATTCTGCCTTGTAGTGTATTGAAAGATGATGCGAAGTTTATTCTTTGCAAGCATTCTTGTCTATGCTTGAAAAAGTCCATTCCAAAATAACTGATACTTCCCGAGTCAACCAGTGTTAATCCAAGTAGCATGTGAATTGTGGTTGTTTTGCCTGCGCCGTTTGGTCCAAGCAGTCCAAGGACTTCGCCTTTTTTCAGTTCAAATGAAATATCATCAACCGCAGTAAAGCTGCCAAACCTCTTCACTAAATGAGAAACAGAAAGAATTGAGTTCATGATAGTTTTATTTTAAGAAATCCGAGCAATGAAATCCATCACGTCCTCACTTGAGCATTTTTCAAACGAGCCGTAATTATTTACCACCACATGTGACAGGTTAACAACTGATTGGGGATTGTCACTAAGTCGCGCTTCTCGTTCATGAGTAGGCATGTCAGGAGATCTTTGTTGCAGACGAATAGTTCTCACGATATTGGGTGCAAATACTCCTACAATCAAAGCTCCATCAAGAAAACCAGGAGGCATATGTATCATATGATCAAAAAATAAACTATTAGTTGGATAAACTGCAATTCGAGAGTCGTCATCGTTCCGTACGGGAAAACCATACTTAACCACATCTCCGTTACCCATATCTCTATTCCAGGAAACTTCAATTGTTCCGTCTAACTCCAACATATCAAATTCCCAGGGATTGAGATGAATATTTTCCCAGGGTAAAGAATCAGAACGTCTAGGAAATGTGGTAAAACGAGGAACGACATGTACGCGCTCTACATCTAGCCTACCTATCACCGTTGATTTCCCCACACCTGAAGCACCAGCAAAAAAGACCTTTTTCACGTGGTGAGGAATTTCTCTAGATACAGGCTTCATTGAAGCTGGATATGCGTCGATTTGAGGTTTTCTTGATATTTCCGATTCTTTAGACATAACAAAAAAACCCTACTCCAAGTATTAATTTTATAAAAAAGAGGGTAGGAATTCTATATATCGCCAATTAGACTATTATAACAGGCTAAATAGGGGAGTAGAGACTGATTTTACCCGGCAGGGAAACGGAAAGGGTAAAATCAGTCAATTTACTCATTTTTACATTTTTTATTTACACATTTAAATGAATAAATAATCAATGATTAAATGAATAAATAAAACCACTACTCCTCCGACTGAAGCTACATAACGTCGTAAAAGATACAATTTACGACGTTATGCCAGTTTCATCCTCCACATATATGTCTCCCTATAATTCCCGTATTCAGTTATTGGATATATGTGAGTATTAAAAGAGAAACGCAGGGACTCTCACTCTCTCCATACACTCTTCATTTGTTTTTAATGTGAATCTTTGCACTTTTCATTTTGCATTTTGCGTTACTTTTGCTCCTTCCCCAAAACCACTATTCTCTCAACTAGAGATGCGTTAATTTAGAGCGTTCTTACAGTCTAAATTGATGTTTTTGAAGCTAAACTTAATAGATTTAGCATGTAATAGACGTCGTTCTATTTAGAGCGTAGTAACAGCCTGTATAGTCAAATTCGAACCTAAATTATAAAAAATATTTGATGTAGTTCTATCTAGAATAGGTGTTTATCAGTTATCCACAAAGCTTGCTATTCAGATTGTTACAATAATCCAAATTGCAGTTTTTAGCCTTAAATTAAAGACTTATAGTTTATAATTCAAGAATACTATGGGATAAATAGTTCACGAACGTGAACTATGTGAGAGAGTCCCCTGCTCCCTACTCGTGTGTCCCGTTTTTTTTACCAGCTCAATGTGAGAAACGCAATTCCAATTACGAATAAAAATACAATAATAAATTCACGAATAGTATTTTTAAATAATCGGCTGTCCAGGTATGCAGTAGTCAAACCAGCGAAGCTGTAATAAGAGGATGTTAAAAATAACGAACTTATGGTTGTCTTTAGAGGAATGAATGAGATAAGCGTGGCTATTTGAAACATTACAAGAGATATGAGTGATGCAAAAAGAAACAACTCCTTTTTAATCTCGAGATTGAGTCTGATAGTCCACAGTAGCTGGAGCGCAAGTAGAAACACCACTACTCCAGTCCCAATTGCATTAACAAAAAAATATTCGCGTAGTGAAAATAAAATATTAAAAAATAAAAACGAAATGACGGTTTGATAAAAGTAATTCACGGAGAATGCTGCTCGATAGAGCTGTAAGTTACGCTCTACTCCAACGTTAAAAATGTTTGAAGCAAGTAGATTGGCATAAATTGAGATCATGTAGAGTACGATAAAGGGAAGTCTGGTAAGCCAGCGCGCCGGAAACAGAAAGTAAAAAACGTAGAATGACAACGTAAGAAGAACCGGCATGGTAAAGAGCGTCAACCACTCTACCCTTTCTATTCCCTCAAGAATTGAAAAATAAGTTAGTGCATAGGTCGCAATAAGGAGAATTGGAATGGCAATCCAAGCCCGATCAAAGTAAAAAAAGGTTGAAACGAGCATGAGAAATCCCAAGAGCACCGTACTTATGACAAATCGAATTCTCTTTGGAAGTTTTAAAAATTTCATATAGTATTGACGAAAACCTTCTGTACATCATCAAGCCCCTCAACGGCTTCAATGATCTTGAATATTCTCTGCTCCTTTGCTTCGTCGGTGACCACGATGGGACTTGTGGGCTTATACTCAATCTCAGCTGCCATGGATCTTATTTTACCCATATTTTCAAAAGGAAAATAGAGTGTCGTACTCTCGGGATCTTCTTCAACATCAAAAGCACCAACTTCATCTCCGAATGCGAGTATTTTTTCTTCTGAATTTTCTACTCTATTAAATACTACCGATCCACACTTATGAAATAAATACGCAACAGATCCCTGTGAACCCAACTTCCCTCCCATCTTTTCGAGCGTATTTCTTACTTCACTTATCGTCCTGTTTGGATTATCGGTTGTCGCAACAATAATAAGAGCCATCCCCTCTGGACCAAATCCCTCATACACAACCTCTTTTAACTGATTTTTCTCGGGACCTGCGGCTTTTTCTATTGCGCGAGCGATGTTATCTTTGGGCATGTTGGCGGCTTTTGCCTTCTCAACAGCCATGCGAAGTTTTATATTAATCTCAGGGTCAGCAAACCCTCCACCCTCAATAACGGAGATGGTAATCATTTTAGACAGCTTAGAGAATATCTTTCCTTTCTCCTGATCCTTAATCCCTTTTTTTCGTTTGATTGTTGACCACTTAGAATGACCTGACATTGTTGCTTTTGTATTATATAATGTCGTTTCCCCTTGTGCCATTGACAAAGATTGTAAATTACCTATACTGAAATCTATTATTATATGAACGATATTGATTTATTAGAACAACGAGCTATTGACTCCGCTATTAGTTTAGACTGGAGTGAAGCTATAATCTCTAATAAGAAAATTATAAAACTAGATAAAAAAAATCTTCACGCACTTCTACGAATTGGATACGCTTATTTACAAACCGGAGCGCTCGAAGATTCCAAAAAATCGTACAAGCAAGCAATTAAAATTCAGTCTGAAAATCAGATTGCACGAGAAAACCTGGATCGTATAACAATACTCCAGCTTAAGGGTGCTAAAAAAACAGGTAAAAAAGACATTCATTTTGACCCTAACCTTTTCCTTGAACTTCCTGGTAAAACAAAAAGTGTTGCTCTCGTCAATATAGGTCAAAAAAATGTCCTCGCCCACATAATCATTGGTGAGCGCATCTATCTTAAGACAAAAAAAAGAAAAATAGAACTACGAACAAAGTCTGGTGAATATGTTGGTACTTTTCCCGACGATCTCTCTAAGCGTCTTTTTCTTTTTATCAAAGCTGGGAGTGAATATTCAACATTTATTAAAGATATTTCTCTCAGTCGGGCTGTTGTTTTTATTCGAGAAGATAAAAAAGGTAAAAAAGTGATGAAATATGCGTCATTCCCCAAAACGTCTCAAATTATTACAACACCCAACTCAGAAGAAGACCGTGAAGGAACACCCACAACTACCACTGAAGAAGGTGAAGAAGACAACGTTCTTGAAAACGATCTTGAAAAACTAGCAGAGACGCTTCACGAAGAGAAAGAATACTTTCATTTTGGCCAAGAAGCAGAGGATGAAGAAAATTTAGAAGAATAGTGCACCACCTTATCTTTCAATATTACCATTGATCCTTTTGTTGTTTTTCTTTTCATCATCTTTCGCACGCTTTCAGACGAATTTACATCTCTCATTGATCGTTTAGCTAAAAGATACGAAAGAATTAAAAGAAAAAGTAACACTGTGAGTACCATATTAATTTTGTTTAGAAACCTCCCAACCCTTTTCTACTGAGCCGAGCCTAAATAGTATATCAGATATCGCTGTTTTGTCTTTTATAAGCTTGCACTGGAAGTAGTAAGCTAGATCTGTTGCTGTCTGTGAAAACACACTCCCCTCCTCTGTGATCGTACATTGCGTCGAGGTTGTTTTTCCTTCAGAAATATCAACCACTCTAATACCGCTACCTTCGAGGATATTTGAAAGAGCTTTTGCCGTATTGTAGTGCTTGTCATAGATTATTTGAACCGATTTCATTTCGCGACGATATTGAGCTTGGTAAAAAAATCCCTGAAACTCTCGAGTAAAATCTTCTGTCATAAATTTACTCGTATCATTTTCCTTTCTTGAAAAATTTGACGCAGCAATGTATTGAATGTCTGCTTTTTTAACCGTGAAAAATGCTCCAAGAAGATATATCTTGTCAAAAAAATTTGTGTTTGATTGATATGTCAGAATTTCTTTGATTCCCGGTAGCCAAAGATTCATTTTTTGGTCACCTCCGTAATATACATCCTTGGCGTTTTGATAAAAATAAAATGGTACAAATGAGGCTGTTGAGTATGAAAAAGCCTGCCGGAAAATATCAGGGTTATGCTCTAGTCCTGCTAGCTTACCAAGAGCACCCACTCTATAAAATCCATAACCTTTTGGAACAGTAATTTTAAGATCTGGATAAAAATACATGGCGTAGTGAACTGAGTCCTTTCGATCTATTGAGTAAAGAAATGTTTTCTCACCAAACACAAGTATGTTAATTCGATCAGCTTTTGACATAAATAACGAAGACATAAATGAGCTGGCAATCAAGAGAAACAATAAAGAAACTAAGGCGCCGATCCCTATAAAAACGTTGTTCTTCCTTATGTTTTTACTCTTTGTTTTTCTCATGAAGTGTGATGAACAAGTTTAATATGTCGCAACCACTTCAACATATCATCTCGAGCAACGTTATTAATAAGAAATATCTTCTTGATGATCGATATTGAAGCCTCAAGTTCTGGCTGTACCACAGAATGTGCTCCTAGATCTTTTAGTCTTTGCTGTTCTTCCTCTGAATGCACCCTGCTGACGATAAAGATTCGAGAATTTAGTTTTTTCGCATTAAGAATAATCGATTCCTGATCGTACCTATGAGGAACCGCCGACACGAGCACGGTAGCATGTTCTGTTTCGACAAAATCAAGAACATCAAAGTCGGTTGGATCTCCATAAACAATGTTAATTCCCTCCTTCTTTGCTTTTTCTACAATGTGAGAATTGTAGTCGACCGCAATAAATGGTATTTTGGCAAGATTCAATGCTTTTCCAATGCGAGAACCAATGCGCCCATACCCACAAATAATTACATGGTTTTTGAGTTTCAAAATATCGAGTGGAGAGGTGTCAAAATCAACTTTGTGCCGTATAAACATATGGAGTCCCGGAACAAACCGCTTTAAAAACGCTCTGAGCCGTAAATACCAACCCTCTTTATTTTTTATTAAATATGGCGTTACGATAAGCGTAAGAAGCACCGTGCTTGAAACGAGCAAATACTCTTCTTGAGTAACTAATTGATTCGCACGCGCAATTGTCATTAATATGATTGATGTTTCGCTTAACTGGAAAAGTGTAATCGCGAGCGAAAAAACCATCCTCGAACTGAGCTTGAGATAAAAGAATACCCCCATAATGATAATTGCTTTAACTGCTGAGATCGAAAACGCATACATGATAATTTTAGGAATTAAAAAAATGATTTGACCTATGGGGATACTTGATCCGATAAACACAAAAAAGACAATCGCCATCAGATCTCTCAATGGTCGTATTTGTGAAAAAATATGGTGATGCTCACGTGTTTGTGAAACGAGAACCCCAGCGATAAATGCACCGACCAAAACAGGGATACCAAAGGTAGCGGTTAAAAACGTTATGAAAAATATAAAAACAATAATAAAGAGGTTGAGAAGCTCTCGAGAGGTATGAGCGATAAGACTAAAAATACGAGGAACAAGACTCTTACCAAAGTAAAACATCGCCCAGAGAATAAAACCAGACTCAATAAGAGATAAAAGAATATTCTTACCTACTCCTAAAAAAGATGTTGGCCCGGTAGTCTGAATATTGGTAAAAAGTATTATTACCGGAATAAACATGAGATCCTGCAGCATGAGAATCCCTATGGCCACCTCTCCTAAAAAAGACCCCTCCTCACCTCTCTCTTGAATAATTTTAACAACAACGGCGGTTGACGATGATGTTAGTGCCATCGCAATAAGCACAGAGTGAAAAAAACCAATACCAAAAAAAAGATTTAGGGCAGTGATGAAAATTAACAACAAACTAAAAAGAAGAACTCCTCCAGTTACAATATACCGTTTAAGCCCTTCGAGCTTACTAAAATTAACCTCAAGTCCAACAGTGAAGAGAAGAAGAATAATACCAAACACTGCAAAACTATTAACAGTTTGCCTATCAATGAAAGAAGTCAAGAGATTTCCCAAGATTACCCCACCCAGAATATATCCAATAATGGATGACAGTTTAATTTTTTTGAAAAGAAATCCTAATGCAAAAGGAACGAAGAGATACAGAAAAAAATTAAAAAAGGCATCTACTGGGATCTCCGTCATTAGTATCCAGTGCCTACTTGCATTTGACCTAAGATGTAAAAGAATGTAGCGATAAGAACTACCGCAACAAGCGCCATCATGAGATATGCAGTCTGTCTGGTGACAACACCACTCGAACCTTTTTTCTTAGCCATATTAGTAAATTATGAATAAATTAATAACGTTAATTAAGAGTAACTGAAAGAGTTCCTCGCTGTCAAGTAGATTATTTAAAAAGTTTTCTCTCGCAGTCAATACAGAAACGAGCTTCGGGAATTAATTCAAGACGAGCAAGTGGGATTGGCATACTACATTTTTCGCACCTTCCATACGTTCCTTTTTCTACTTTTGTGAGGGCAAGATCCATATCTACTACTTTTCTATGCAAGTCTTTTATCTGTGCCTCAATCGTTTCATGCCCTACTTGCTCACGAACATCGGTATCAATTGCCGCATTATCAGAAGCATGTTCGGGATCAGCAAAAGGATCGTTCTTTTTGAGCTCTTCTATTTGTGCGAGAACACGAACGCGCTCCTGCTCAATCTCAAGTTTTTGATTTTTTATGAATATTTTTGTTGGTTCCTTTGCCATATTTATTTTGAAAAAAATAACTAATTCCTTTCATCATACCAGATAACGAATTCTTGAAATAATATAAAAAATAAAAGCTAAATGTCAAGAGTAAAAATAATGAAATCAATGAA
The DNA here is from genome assembly GCA_964356745.1 of uncultured Gammaproteobacteria bacterium. Taxonomy (GTDB): domain Bacteria; phylum Patescibacteriota; class Microgenomatia; order UBA1406; family GWC2-37-13; genus CAYHIW01. The sequence continues at coordinate 17,171 of CAYHIW010000010.1, forward strand.
TTAAAGCTAAGCCCGTACATAAGGGTATTTCTGACCTTTAAGAAATCGAATATAAAATATACAAACGAAAAATACCAGCAAAAAAACAAAAAGTTCCCCATTTTTTGGTATTTATTTCTTCGAATAGCAAAAAGAAATTGATACGCTAAAAAAGCTCCAAAGAAAAAAAGGATTCCTTCGTAAAGAGCGGTTAGATGATGTGAGCCAGAAATACCCGGATAACGTAGAGAAATGGGAAAGGTTGTCTTCTCCCCTATCTCTGCCCCGGAAAAAAATGATCCTAATTTACCAAATCCAAGTGCGAGAAAGATTGAAGGTACAAAATAATCTGCGACTTCTGAAAATTTTATTTTTTTTAAAGCACAATACCCATATAAAGACAACATCGTTCCAACAATAAACCCATACAGTGATAAGCCAGGGTACCCGTTAATGAGAATGAACTTAAGAATATCGAAACCAAAAGAGCTAAAGTTAAGCGCGACATGCACGAGTCGTGATACAAAGAGACCTCCGGCAAGTGAAATAAAGAGTCCGTCAAAAATCTCTTCTTCTTTTTGGGAAGTGAGGAGAAAGTTTTTCCAGAGAAGAAAACTTCCCCAAAAAAAGGCAAGGAGCAGAAACACCCCAAACGTGTATATTTTTAAGAACTTTAAGTCCAAAAGTACTGGAAGCATAGTGAAAAAATTGTATAAGCGTTATAATTATAATCTAAATGATTACTTTCGCAACAATACTTTTTCTCTCTGCTCTACTCAGAATAACCGGCATTAATTGGGATCAAGGATTCTACTTTCACCCAGACGAACTCGCTCTTCATTATGTTTCACAACGAATCCATTTTTTCTCAAATCTCGATCCAAACTTTTTTAATTATGGGACTCTCCCCATCTACCTATTGAAAGGAATTGCTCAAATCTTACAGTTTGAATACGATCCATATAAAGTAATGATTCTCGGAAGAGTCCTTTCTACGCTGTCTGACATAGGAACTCTCATGGTTATTTTCCTTATATGTCGTCTTTTATTTCAGAAAAAATCAATCGCTTATGCTGCAAGTTTTTTTTATGCGATTGCTTTTTTTCCCATTCAAAATGCCCATTTTTTTATTGTCGATACATTTCTATCATTTTTTTTAACACTCGCTATCTATCGACTTCTTCTCTACTGGAAAAATCCATCGTTAAAAAGCGTAATTTATATAGCAATTGCTCTGGCAGCTGCCCTCTCCTCTAAGTTTACCTCCATCATCTTCGTCCCCTTTATTTGTATCGCCTTGCTTATTATTTCGAAACACAAAATCAAAGATATTTTAACTTTTAGTTTTTCACTTTTAGTTTTTCACTTCCTCTTTATGCCCTATGTCTTTCTCGACTATAAATCATTCATAAAGGACGTCGCGCTTCAACTAAAGTTAAATAGCGACCCTTACTTTTTTCCGTATACCTTACAGTACGTTGGCACAACTCCCTATCTTTACTATCTTAAAAATATTTTTCTCTGGGGACTGGGAATACCAATTGCGACACTGTCCGTTGTTGGACTGGTCGCAATGAACTTAAAGTGCAAAGTGCAAAGTGCAAAATTACAACTCAAAAATCAAAATTATCTTATCTTAGTGTTTGCGGTTTTTTATTTATATTACTTTTTGATTTTGGGGAGGTCGGCGGTAAAGTTCATGAGGTACATGCTCCCACTCTACCCTTTTTTTGTCATTACCGCAGCGTACGGATTCAACAAACTAAAACGTAGTCTTAAGTTCGTTGTAATAATAATTGCCGTTCTGTGGAGTGCTTTATTCTTTTCTCTATACGCGCGCCCAAATACAAGGATAAGTGCGACTAACTGGATTCATACTAATATTCCACAAGGATCAACCATCGCTGTTGAGCATTGGGATCTTCGACTCCCGGTAACAAACAGTGAGCGCTACCAAATTGTCGAACTTCCTCTCTACAACCTTCCAGACGACAAAGAAAAGTGGAAGAATATTCAAGAATCTCTTAGAACCGTTGACTATATAATAGTTGCCTCAAACAGACTGTCTACACCTCTTCAAAAACTAACCGACTGTAAGAAATATAAAGTCTGTTATCCTCTCACCGCAAAATATTATCAACAATTATTTTCGAAGAAACCAGTGGCAACTTTCACTAGTTATCCGCAATTAATAATTGACAATTGGCAATTGGCAATTGATGATTCGTCGGCAGATGAATCGTTCACTGTCTACGACCACCCCACCATATACATCTTTAAATTATAGGAATTTTTTGAAGAGTTTGAGGATGCCTTGGTTCCACCCCACTCGATGCGTCACTCCCGACTTGTGAGATTTCACCTCATCGTAATGATCTAAGTACCATTGATATGATTTAATAAGCGCTTGGGCGTTTGAATAACGAGGCTTCCACTTAATTGTTTTACTTAAATGCTCAATTGAAACAAAGGAATCCTTATCTGCTGTCTCGTAAACCCATTGATACAACGGTGATAGATGAAACATCTCCAGAAACCGTAAAACTAATTTTAGAGGCATTGCAGGAGTAGGGAAAATAGTTGAACCAGATCGTGCGTTTTGAAATAGTTTGTTCAAATCTTGTTTCACAGTTCCGAACTGTGCAGCTCCGATGTTAAAGTTGTCATTAACTTTTCTACCACCAGTTTTAAAACACAGATGTACCGCTTCAACAAGATCATCCACATCCAACAGCTGATATTTATTATTTCCTGATCCTACAACGGGGATCCTTTTACCATCTTTAATCCAGTCGAACAAAATTTCAAACACTCCCAATCGATAGGTGCCTACAAACGTCTTTGGTCGAATAACGGTAACGAGTAATCCTTTTTTTCGATATGACTCGCAAAGTTGTTCTGCAGCAATTTTACTCTCACCATACGGACCTACCCCAACAAGCGAATCCCCTTCATAAACCGGGTGCTTTCGAGGTATACCGTAAACCGCAGTTGATGATATATATATTACGTGCTTTACTTTTTGGCTTAATGCATTTTCAAGTACATTCTTCGTTCCATCAATGTTGGTAGAATAAATAGCTTCTTTTTTCCACAATGGTAGAGCTGCTGCTGCATGAATAACCAGATCGATTCCTTTTGAGTGTTGTTGCATGGCTTTAGCATTGCGAATATCAGCTTTGATAAACACACTCTTTCGAGGGTATTCCTTCGTATCGAAAGGTTGAATATCTAGAAGGTATAACTCCCACCCTTTTTTGCCAAAATACTTAGCAAGATGAAGACCCAAGAATCCCGCACCACCAGTAATTAATACTTTCACAATGAAAGATTATATAATATGAGATGCGCCAGAAACCATTAAGAGTAGGATTTGATCTCGATGGAGTCATCCTCTACAACCCCGTTCGAGTGCTCCGCCCACTAACAAGCCTCCTTAGCAAAACGTTTCTTCACAAAAAAGAAATTTATTTTTATATTCCAAAGTCACCGATCGAACAACAACTGTGGCGCTTACTTCATAAAACAAGCTTTATCCCATCCAGAGGACTCAACGACCTTAAACGACTTGTTGATGAAAAAAAGATTGAGGCATATATTGTGACTGGACGATATCAGACTCTCAAAAAAGATTTCGAAAAATGGATTAAGCAGATAGAAGCAGATAAACATTTTAAAGGATATTTTTTTAATGCTTCCAACCAACAACCGCACGAATTCAAAAGCTCAATGATTAAAAAATTAGGTCTTGATATGTTTGTTGAAGATAATTGGGATATTGTCCGTCAACTTCATTTGAATGGATCCCATAAAAATACCAAGGTTTTGTGGATCAGCAACTTGCTTGATTCATATATCAAACACCCTCATAAATTTCCCAATCTAAAAATGGCGATAAAATATATTGAAACTAATCTTTCTTGATACGTAGTTTGGCAAGAAGTTTCTTAAGATTTTTACCTTGCTTTCGTATTACATGAACCGGCCCTTTTTGAGGAATAAGAGAGATCATTGCCTCAAACACTCCACCCTTTTTTTCTTCTCTTACAAAGAGTCGGACCTTTTGAACATTCTTTATATGCGCAGACATGTGGGTCAATTTATCAAAAAAACCACCAAGTATTTGACGACTATTTTTTGAAAGATTATCTCCTGCAATCTCAACTTTTCCCGGCGCTTTCTGCTTCATAAGGACTGTGAGTAAATCACGCGTAGTAATAATACTTGTTGGCATTTTTTCTTTATTTACAATGAGAACGCTTCCTATTTGTTTGTTCAAAATAAGCTCTACCGCTTCTTTCAAAGTATTTGATGGTGTAAGCGTTAGAACATAGGATTTAACGAAGTTTTTCACATGCTGTTTTTGAAAACTCGGCTTATTACCCTCTCTATCTCCACTTCGTCCTTTACGTTTTGGAGCAATGAGAAAACTGATCAAATCATAGTACGTAAGTATTCCTCGCAACTTCATACTGCTTGAAATAACTACGAGTTTAGATATTTTTTGTGTCTTAAAAATATGTATCGCATTCGATATTACATCAGTGTCAATAATGGTAATGAGCGGCTTACTACCTTTCAATTTAAGATAATCTCCGATTGTCTGATTAAACAAATCAGAGTCTCTATACTGAGACAAAAGATGTCTGGCAGACGTAATCCCAATAAATGTATTATCGTCATTGAGAATGGGCAGGTAATGAACTTTCGACTCAATTAATAACTGAACAACTTTAGAGATGGGAAAATTTGATTTAATTCTTGGCGCATGAAATATGCAATGCTCTACCTTAGCGTTTCCGGGGTACGAATTCTTAATAAGACAGTAGTATGGATTAATAACACCCATGTACGACCCCGATTCATTGAAAACAAATGCAGCGTCGTGAGAAGAGCTCAGTTGTGCAAGAGCAGACGCTAATGTTTCGTCTGGATTAATTTTTATGATATTTCGTGTTTTAACTATGTCTTTTAAGTTCATGG
>CAYHIW010000011.1:0-21503 GCA_964356745.1 uncultured Gammaproteobacteria bacterium
AGTTTTACATCCTACCTGCAACTTTTCACCCTTAACTTTAAAGTCGAACAGCGGCCACCCCGTTCCACCAGTCGTACACGCCGCTTTCATACCTTGACGGATGAGGTCGATGGTTTTTTGAGATATAGGAAGTTTTTTACAGTCAGATTTTGCATCTTTGAGAAACTGAGGTGTACAGGCAGATCCGTTATTGGCAAACACAGCGCTTGCCATAGCAATTTGCATCGGAGTAGTCGAAAGATATCCTTGACCAATCGCCATATTATAGGTGTCCCCTAAAAACCAATCCTCGTTTAATATGTCCCTTTTCCAGTACGGTGAAGGAATAGTTCCTTCGGCCTGTTCAAGCGACATATTTATTTTGTGTCCAAGCCCAAATATCTCTGACCATTTTTTCATATGCTGTACGCCAAGCCGCGCACCAGTTCTATAGAAAAAAATATCGTTTGATCGTTGAAGTGCTTTGATAATATCAACCTCTCCCTCTTTCCTTCCATACTCCAAAAAGTACCAGTTACCAAACGTAATGGGGCCTGCTTGAATGGTTCCCGTATCTTCAAAAATAGTTGAAGTATCTATTTTCTTTTCTTCCAAGGCACCTGTTGCAACAAACAATTTGTAGATAGAGCCTGGAGGATAAACACCTTCTGTGGCGCGATTAAATAAAGGATGTGCGTCGCTTGTAAGATATGACTGAATTACCTGGTTTTTTGCATCTTCAAAATCTTGAATATTATAAGAAGGTGAGGAAAATAGCGTAATAACTTCTCCGGTTTTTGGGATAAGTCCAATAACCGCTCCTTTTTTATCCTTAAGAAGCTCCTGGGCCTTTTTTTGGAGACGAAGATCAAGACCAAGCTGAATCGTTTTGCCGTCTTCTGGAGGAATAACGGTCAGAACCTTGTACTGTTTACCTCTCGCATCAAGCTCAATCAGTTTTTTGCCTTTTTTTCCTCTTAAGTCACATTCGTATAATTTCTCAATCCCCTTTTTACCAACCTTATCGCCGAGGATTGATTTATCAAAACAAAGGTCGTTTTTAAGATCATTCTCATCTGCGATTTGTCGATATCCGACAAGAGGAGCTATGCTTTCGGGTTCACGATAAACACGTCTCAATTCAATACGATCCTTAGTTTTTTGCTGTTTAGGTTCGACAGTTGCAAGAGCTTGTCCTTTTGTATCGATAATGGTTCCTCGTTTTGGCTCAATAATAATTTCTCTAATGCGATTCTCGTCAGAAAGGCGTCGATAATAGTCGCCTTTAGCGATGGTTAGTTCAAATAGTCTTGAGAAGAGAACGAGAAAAACAATTGCAACAAAGACAAGAAGAATCTGAGTGGTAATTCTAACGTCATAGTGAGCTCTTGACTTGAACTGATTGGAATGATCGCCGCGTTCAATAAGAGGAAGTTTGTTCATTCCGATCGCTTAGTAACTAAAAAATGTTCTTTTTTACCTCGGATATCAAGCATGGAAAGTATAAACTTCATATCCTTGAGTTGAGATTTATGCTGATGTATGGCTTTCATTCGAAGTTCCCATACCGAAGTTACATCTATTGTTTCGTCAATATCTCTCAGTTTGTAAGGTGTTGGTGTGTAGACAAAATAATTCTTGCGAAGCGCTTCTTTTTGATCTTCTCCAAGACAAAAATACATGACTTTTTTAACAAAAGAATGTTCTCGAAAAAGATAGCTCGTGATCATAGACATAGCGATGTGATCCAGATGTCCAGATACTCCGTGGGGCTCCATAGTAAGAAGAATCTCTGGTTTCAGATCATTTAAAATGGGCTTAATGGCATCTGCAACTTTATGATAAAGATTGTTTGAAAGCGCACCATCTTTAAAATTAAGGAAATGAACTTTCTGTACCCCAAGAATTTTGGAAGAGGAGAGTAGTTCTTTTTGGCGAGTCTTACCAAGATCAGAAAGGTTATTTTGAAGATGATTTTCACCGGCATCTCCGTTGGTTGCGCAGATAATAGTGACGTTATGCGTCTGTGCAAGAAGAGCAATTGTTCCGGCACAACCAAACGATTCATCATCCGGATGAGCAAAAATACAAACAACATTCTTCATAACGTTCATATTATAGGTAATTTTTGATAAAATTACACATTAACGGGGTGTAGTTTAACGGTAGAATTCGCGGCTGGGGGTCGTGAGACCGGGGTTCAATTCCCCGCACCCCGACCATAATCGTATGAATGCGGAGCCAATAGTAATAACAACGCCTCAACAATATCAGCTCAATGGTATGTGGTGGGGTAGGCAAAACGTTGAAACAGTTATTATTGGTGTGCACGGACTGACTTCGGATCTCTTTTCTGGTCTTTCATACTACTTACCACTTTTGTCCGATCGTACAGGAGTGGTAACGTTTAATAATCGAGGACACGGGTTTGTCTCAAGTCTAAAAAAAGTAAATAAGGAGAAAAAGAAAGGATACGAGTCGGTACTTGGTGGGACCGCGCTTGAGAAGTTTGAAGATTGTGTAGACGATATCCAAGGAGTCGTTGAGTTTGTGAAATCAAAGGGTGTTAAGAAGATTATTCTCGCAGGACACTCAACCGGCTGTCAGAAGTCAGTCTATTATTTGTACAAAACTCAGAACAAAGAACAGATCGCAAAACTAGTATTACTTTCTCCTTTAAGTGATTATGCGTATGCTAAGAAGTTTTTAAATCCTGGCGATTTCAAAAAATCTCTTGCGATCGCTCAAGATCAAGTTAAGGTAGGTAAAGGTGATGACTTTATGCCGGTAGAATTGACCGATGGAGAGCTCCTAAGCGCGCAACGCTTTGTAAGTCTGTACGACACTCAGAGTGAAGAAGAACTTTTTACTTACGCACACGACAAGAAGCCTCTTGCTTATGAATCGGTCAGGATTCCTTTAACCGTTGTGCTCCCGGAAGAAGATGAATACAAAGATCGTGACATAGAAGAGATCGGAAAATGGTTTGATGCTCATACGAAATCAGAAAAATACGAAAGAATTATTGTTCCTGGGGCAATGCATAACTTTAAAGGAAATGAAAAAGACGTAACTACTGTTCTTAAAAAGTTCGTATAGACGAACTTTTTGTGGTATACTTGTTTTCATGACAGAGACGAGAGAAGACTACTTGCGAGCAATCTACTACCTTGAAGGTAAAAATAGCGTCATTAAAGCCGTTGATATTGCAAGATATCTCAACTTACGAAAATCAACCGTTACCGAACGACTTCAAGCACTGGCTGAAAACAACTTCATATCATACGAGCGTTACGGTAAAATAAAACTGCTTCAAAAGGGTCGTACGATTGCAAAAGAATTAACGAAAAAGCACCGTCTGATCGAAGTTTTTCTTTACCAATTACTTCATCGTCCAAAGGATAAAGTTCATGAAGAAGCACATAAACTTGAGCATGCATTTAGCAGCGACTCGATTAAGGCTCTTCAAAAGTTACTTGGTAATCCACAGACTGACCCTCACGGGCAACCAATTCCACAACAACTCTAAAAAATATGACTAAAAAATTAAATATTATTATTCTCTCCACTGTTATTTTAGTGATCTTACTTGTGATGTTGTTTCTATCCAAACAAACACAGGTGAAGAGGAGTGTCGAAGAGTCGATGGGAATGGGCAGTATGCAAAGTTCAGTTTCTAAAAATAAAAATCCTGCTCAAAAAGCTCAGGAAGGATTTGGGCCTAATGGAGAGGTAAAAACAAAACAGTCAATTAATCCTACAGCGTTTTTATCAACCTGGAATTTTAATAATCTACCACCTCAAGAGCGAAAGAAATATTATAAAGAAACTAAACGTTCTGACGGAACAGCGCTTCGTGAATATTGGATTTACGCAGCCGATCAAGAAATTGAGATAGCACCAGGAGTTTTTTATCCTGCATGGACGTATAACGGGCAAGTACCTGGTCCAACTATTCGAGCAACCGAGGGAGATCTGGTTAGAATATACTTTACCAACAGGGGAACTAAAGCTCATACGATTCACTCTCACGGCTTTCATAAAGCAAGTATGGATGGTTCAATGCCTGAAGACTTTGTGTATCCTGGGAAAACGTTCACCTATGAATTTACTGCCGAGCCATTTGGTCTTCATCTGTATCACTGTCACTCATCTCCGGTTAAACAACATATCGGAAAGGGATTGTACGGTGCGTATATTGTTGATCCCAGAAAAGATACAAGACCAAAAGCGAGTCGAGAACTGGTGATGGTAATGAACGGATTTGATACGAATTTTGACGGTGAAAACGAAGTATACGCAGTAAATACCGAAGCATTTTCTTATGTAAAGCATCCGATCAAAGTAAAAAAGGGAGAACGAGTGCGAATCTATCTTATCAATACGCTTGAGTCAGACCCACTCAACTCGTTTCATTTGCACGGTAACTTTTTTGATGAATATAAGACAGGCACCAAGCAAGACCCAAATGCGTTTACCGATATCGTATCCTTTGTTCAAGGAGAAAGATCAATTCTTGACGTGCAGTTTAAATTCCCCGGTCAGTACATGTTCCATGCGCACCAGTCTGAATTCACAGAAAAAGGCTGGATGGGACTTTTTGAAGTAGAAGAATAATATGAAAAGACGAATTTATTTTTACATAGGAGCTCCACTTATCAGTTTGGTCGTTTTTCTTTTTGTCTTTCTTAAGTTTGGACCATTGGGAGTATTTCAGACAACGGTAGTTCCGCTTGAAGATGCCTTTATCCAAAGAGTTGTTTTTAAACCAGAACAGATTACAGTAACAGTCTTTAATAATGGGGCTGAGCCGGTAACGATTGTGCAAGCTTTAATTAATGATGCGTATTGGCAGTTTACTATGGAACCGAGTCGTACATTGCAACCAAGAGAACGTGCAGTTATCAACATGTACTATCCTTGGTTGTCAGGTGATCCTCAACATATAAGTCTACTGTCTCGTAACGGAACAACGTTTGATAAAGAAATTGAAGCTGCGGCAATTACTCCTCAACTCCAAGCAGATTACATACAAGCATTCATTCTTCTTGGTCTATACGTTGGTGTAATTCCTGTTTTATTGGGGCTTATGTGGTTACCGCTTTTGAAACGACTGCACGAAAAGTGGTACGGACTTCTCATCTCGCTTACCGTTGGACTTCTCATTTTTTTGGGAGTGGATGCGCTATTTGAAGCCTTTGAATTAATACAAGAAGTGCCGACTGCACTAAATGGATCAGGTATTTTTCTCATAGGATTTCTCCTATCGATTCTGGTACTTTCAGCAGTGAGTCACAAAACAGAACATCTGTTTGATACTGATCACGAACACACACAAGCTCTTATTTGGGGATATTTAATCGCGCTTGGTATTGGACTTCATAATCTTGGTGAAGGTCTTGCTATTGGAAGTGCTTATGCAATAGGAGCGGTTGCTCTGGGAAGTTCGCTTGTGATTGGTTTTATGCTTCACAATATTACCGAAGGGATTGCGATTGTTGCGCCTCTTACCAAAACAATAAAGAATATACGACAAGACGTTCATCATGTTGTTCTCATGGGTATTATTGCAGGTGTTCCGACGATTATCGGTAGTCTTATTGGTGGATTTTCTTATACCACCGAGTTTGCACTTTTATTTTTGGCAATAGGAGCTGGTGCGATATTTGACGTTGCATTTGATATCATTCACAGTATTAAGAAGGGTTCCTGGCTTTCTCTTTTCAAAGTCACTCATGTTATTGGATTTCTTGCAGGACTCTTCATTATGTACTTAACCGGGTTTTTTGTAACAGGATGAAAACACTTCCGTTTGATAAAAAACGCATAGACGATCTTGCTAAAAAACATCCAACACCCTTCTATATTTACGATGAAGAGGGTATTCGTGCGTCTGCTCAAAAGCTAAATAAAGTATTTGAATGGGCGCATAATTTTAAAAACTATTTTGCGGTTAAAGCACTTCCTAATCCTCATATTTTAAGAATCTTAAAAGAAGAAGGTATGGGAGCAGACTGTAGTTCTCTTCCTGAACTTATTCTTGCTGAAAAAGTTGGCATTAGTGGTGATGAAATTATGCTTACTTCTAACGACACGCCGGCTTCAGAGTTCAAAAAAGCAAAAGATCTCAATGCGATCATTAATCTAGACGACATCTCTCATCTCGATTATTTAGAGTCGAATGTCGGTCTGCCAAAGCTACTTAGTTTTCGCTATAATCCAGGGCCGCTTCGAGAGGGAAATAGTATTATTGGCAAACCCGAAGAGGCAAAATATGGATTAACTCGTGAACAATTATTTATCGCATATAAAACAGCAAGAACAAAGGGTGTTGAACGATTCGGACTTCATACTATGATTGCCTCAAACGAACTCAATTCAGAATTTTTTATAGAAACCGCACGAATGTTATTTGAACTCGTAGTTGAAATTAAAAAACAACTTGGCATAAGAATTGAGTTTATTAATTTAGGAGGAGGAATTGGGATTCCGTATAAGCCAGAACAAAAAGAAGTAGATATTGAACGCATTGGTAAAAAAACACAAGATTTATACAAGAAATTAATCAAGAATACAGAGTTAGATCCATTACAAATCACGATGGAGTGTGGCAGATTTATCACGGGACCTCACGGCTATCTTATTTCAAAAGTCTTGCACCTAAAAAATACCTACCGTGATTATGTGGGGCTCGATGCGTCTATGGCTAACTTAATGCGTCCAGGTATGTATGGTGCGTATCATCACATAACCGTACTTGGAAAAGAGAATGAGCGCAATGATTGTGTGTATGACGTTACCGGATCGCTGTGTGAAAATAATGACAAGTTTGCTATACAGAGAAAATTACCAAAAATCAATATTGGCGACATTATCGTAGTTCATGATGCAGGAGCACACGGTCACTCAATGGGATTCCAATATAATGGCAAGCTTCGATCTGCAGAATTTCTTATGAAAAAAGACAGAACATTTCAGATGATCCGTCGCGCAGAGACGATAGATGATTATTTTGCTACAATTACCGTATGAAATCGTTTGATCGACCATCGTGGGACGAATATTTCATGTCGCTTGCACAGGTTGTTAAGACGCGTGGAAACTGTATTCGACAAAAAGTAGGAGCAGTAGTCGAAAAAGATAGACGTATTATTGCAACCGGTTACAACGGAACTCCTCAAGGAATTCCCAACTGTTTTGAAGGAGGGTGCGATCGTTGTCGCGCTCGTGAAGATGGTCAGCTTGAGCGTGGTCAGGACAAGGATAAATGTGTTTGTATTCATGCTGAGCAAAACGCCATAATTCAGTCTGCGTATCACGGTATCTCAACAAAAGATGCCGAGATGTATACGACACTTTCTCCGTGTAGCCAGTGTGCTAAGGTGATCATTAATGCGGGAATACGGAGGATTGTGTGTGGGGGTAAGTATCACGACGAGAACGGAATAGAACTTCTTAAAAAAGCTAAAATTGAGGTTGTGATTAAAAGTACTTGATATTAAATTCGCGTACTTGCTTTCATTTTTATGAATAAATTAATTATTTTTATCGCAATTCTGGTTTTTTTTGTAAAGCCAGTCATGGCTTTTGATAGTGCTGCGCCTAACAATCTCTTTGGTATTCATCTTGCTGTTCCTGATGATCAAGATATTCAAGATGCAGCCCGTCTTGTCAACTCAACGAACGGAAAGTGGGGGTATGTGACCGTTGTTATTCAAGAGAACGATCGTAGCGTTGAGAAGTGGCAACAGGTATTTGATAATCTTCGTGAGCTCAAGCTTATTCCCATAGTTCGTTTGGCAACTCAACCGAGTGGATCTTCATGGCGAAGACCTGAGGAAAAGGACGCTGACGAATGGGTGAAATTCTTAAACTCACTTAACTGGGTTGTGAGAGATAGGTACGTGATTTTATTTAACGAGCCTAATCATGGGAATGAGTGGGGTGGAGCGGTTGATCCAGAGTCATACGCAAACGTTTCTTTAACTTTTGCTAAAAAACTTAAAGAACGAAACGCTAACTACTTTATTATGCTTGCAGGGATTGATGCTTCAGCCCCGTCTAATAGACCCATCAACGAAGACTTGGAAATATTTGTTAATCAAATACTTGCGACGACTCCCAACATATTCGACCATATTGATGGGTGGAGTTCGCATTCTTATTCAAATCCAGGATTTAGTGGTACTCCGTATGATAATGGACGCGGTACGATTCGTAGTTATGAATGGGAGCTAAATATGCTCGGAAGACTAGGGATAACTAAACCTTTACCCGTATTTATTACCGAGACAGGCTGGAAAAGGTCTGGTTCTATTACCGAGTTAATTCAAGCAGAGTATCAGAAAACAGCATATGATCTATGGAGAGATGACAAAAGAGTGAGAGCAGCGACACCGTTTATTCTTAACTATCAAGGAGATCCATTTCTGGAGTTTTCTTGGAAGAAAAAAGACTCTCAAGATTTCTATTCAGTTTACGAGGAGGTGCAAAAAATAGTGAAAATAATGGGTGAGCCCGAACAGTATGAAGACGGTATTATAGTGATGAATGTCCCTCAAGAACTTGCGGTCAATTCAACGTATCGACTCGAGATTCCTATTGAGAACACCGGTCAGGCAATATGGAGTACGCAGGATGGATACGAGATGAAATTAAAGAATGCCGACCTGTTTCAAAGTCATTTTTTTGCAAATTTAGATCTAGTAAGGCCCTTTCATAAAGGAGTAAGCGAACTCTATGTAAAAACAGGTTCTAAACAAGTAAAGTCGAATATTACTGTTGGTTTGTACAAAGGGGAAAGAGAGCTGTTTACGCAGTCGTGGCAGGTAGGATTGGTTGCGCAACCAAGCTTAACATTTCAGGTTAATTTATTCCCACGATTAAGACCAAAACAGGAGCGAGAGTTTGAGATTCAGATATTTGATCCTCAAGAGCAGCTTGTATTTAAGCAATATGGTTTGAAACGAATAAATGGCAAGGGGACGGTGAAAGATGTGAAAAATGTATATGTTGGAGGTCGATATCGAGTGGTAATTCTTTCTAAATACTATCTTCCAAGACAAGTATATGTGACGATTAAGAAAGGTGATAATATCGCTCAGTTTAAATCAATGCTTCCTCTAGATCCTAATTTTGACGGGAAATTTGACCTAGGAGATGTAGTTTCATTTATTAGAGATCCACGCCTATTGGGACTCTTTCTTCCTTGAAGCTTCACAAAGCCCAAATCTCTATATTAATTAATCAATGATCTATACCAAGTTCGTGCATTTGCGAGAGAGTAAGTGCGATATTGGGCGATTGGGACAGGTAACTTCCTATATAAAGTACGTCTGGCTTATACTGATGATTAAGTATAAGAGGTAGTATACGTTCGTTGATTCCACCGTCTAAAAACAGTTTATTCCCATAGTTGAGAGTTCTTAATTGTTCTACTTTATGTAACGATTCTTCTATAAAAGGTGATCCTTGAAATCCAGGTTTAACAGTCATTATTTGAATATATTTAATTTTACTGAAATCATAAGTATCCTGTAGTTTATTAATTTTTTCATCGGGATTTATTGCTAGTCCTAGCTTGTAGACGCCGGTGTGAGTTTTAAAAAGTGATTGAGGCGGATTTGTTTTTGAGTGAATAAAAACTCTTTCCACCACAATTTGATTGGCATATCTATTTAAGGTATTAAGCGCTCCTTCGTAGTCGGTAACCATGAGATGTAGATCGACAACAGGGCGTGGACTATCATGGTGAATTACGTGGTAGTTGATAAGGTTATCAAGCGCTTCTTTGAGGGTGAGGGTGGTATTGGGGACGAAGTTACCGTCTGCGATGTCGATATGATAGCGAGAGAAGTGAAGGCTCAGTTTCTTAATCTGAGAGCTGAGCTCTTCGGGGGTTTTGACAAGAATAGCCGGTACGATTTTCATGGTTGTATTAAACTTGCTCAGTACCAAATTTGCTCAACTCCGTGGGATGCGTTGACGATCCCAAGTCGTTCGCAAATTGGTATCCTTACAATTAATACAGTAATTCTAATACATTGATAGAATGAAAATATGGATGAGCAACTTGCGTATTTTGGATTTTCTCACTGTCTTGGGCTTGGTCCGGTAGCGTTTGATGCGCTTATCAAACGATTTGGAACTGCTGGTCGAGCGTATGATGCAAAATCTGATGAATTAAAAAGCGTTCTTGGATTCAAGAAGCAAGTTTTATTTTCAGAGTTTAGAAATAGGTTTAATGCTGAGAAAAAATTAAAGGAAATTAATGGGAAGGGAATTGTTGTTTTGTCTCGTCAGGATAAAAAATATCCACATTTATTAAAAGAGATTTCAGATGCTCCGATCTGTCTTTACGTCAAGGGAGATCTAGACTCTGTTGATTTAAATAAACTTCATTTTGCAGTTGTCGGGACGCGTATGGCAACTTCGTACGGAGTGCA
Organism: uncultured Gammaproteobacteria bacterium; assembly: GCA_964356745.1. Classification (GTDB taxonomy): domain Bacteria; phylum Patescibacteriota; class Microgenomatia; order UBA1406; family GWC2-37-13; genus CAYHIW01. The sequence continues at coordinate 10,425 of CAYHIW010000011.1, forward strand.
AATTGCACGACTTCTTGCACGAGAACTTGCTGAATCTGGAGTTTCGATTGTTTCTGGGATGGCTCTTGGGATTGATTCACAAGCACACTACGGCTGTTTGGAAGCAAAAGGAACAACTATTGCGATTTTGGGGGGAGGCGTTGATATTGTCTATCCTCCTCAAAATAAACAGTTGTACGATCAAATTCTTAATAACAAAGGACTTATCATGTCTGAGTTTCCGCCAGGGATGACTGCTTTGAAAGGTCTTTTTATCGCGCGAAACAGAATTGTTTCTGGAATGTCAAAAGGGGTTTTGGTTGTTGAGGGGGCTCAGAATTCTGGAGCGATGGTAACTGCTCGTATTGCAGCAGAGCAGGGGAGAGATGTTTTCGCAGTGCCTCAATCAATCACGTCCCCGGTATCCAAAGGACCAAACTTACTCATTCGAGAAGGAGCAACGCTTGTGACCTCGGTCGACGATATTCTTGAAGAATTAAATCTACAGCGATTGGCAATCAATACAGCTGCGCCTAAGATACAAATTATATTAAGCGAAGAAGAAGAGGCTATTGTCACGTTACTTTCAAAAGAGCCTAAACAAACAGACGAGATCGTGCGAGAGACGGAAATCGCTCCTCGTGTTGTACTGCAAACACTTTCAACCTTGGAAATTAAATCTGTTTTGGAGAAAAACCTCGAAGGTAAATACCAAGTCAGATTATCATAGTATAATAGTCGGATGGTTCTTACGATATATACAGATGGAGGTTCAAAAGGTAATCCAGGTCCAGCTTCTATTGGGATTGTCATGTACGAGGATGGGAAAGAAGTTCTTCGTTATAGAGAGGATATCGGAGTTGCTACAAACAATGACGCCGAATATCGAGCCCTTCTCAAAGCGCTAGAATTAATTACTGATAAAAGTTCTACGTTACACGTTCTACCTGCCTCGCCGGCAGGCGGGAGTTACAAGAAACTCGAGTTTTACTCTGACTCGAGTCTCATGGTGAATCAATTGAACGGACTTTTTAAAGTAAAAAACGGGAAAATAAGAGAGTACATATCTCAAATACGAAATCTAGAAGGTGCGGTTAAATTACCAATTTTCTACAAACATATTCCACGAGAAGAAAATACCGTAGCTGATGATCTTGTGAACAATAAGTAAGTTACTCGTCCAGCTTTTTTACTCTTCTTAAGTACTTAGAATCTTGTTTCATCTCTGTTTTAAGAAATATATCTACAAACTCTTTAGCAGTCTCAAAATCAATATAATCTGCAGGGATTGCGAGTATGTTGGCGTGGTCATTCTCTCGTATATGTTTGACTTGTTCTTTATCAAATCCAAGAGCACATCTAATACCTTTATATCGATTAGCAGCCATCTCTACACCGCCACCGCCACAGATGAGAATACCGATAAACTCATTAGGTTTTTGAAGTACGGCTTGGGCAACTTTTTTGGCATAGTCTGGATAATCGTCTTCTGCAATAAATTCATAATTGCCAAGGTCTTCAACGCGAATATTCTGGTCTTGAAGAAATTCGACCAGTTTTGTCTTAAGCTCAAATCCTCGGTGGTCTGCACCGATGAAGATGGTCATGGTTAGAGTATAACATAGAGCATAGAACGTATAACGTCAAGCAGTATATAATACATAAATGAAGAAGTTGAGGGTTGTTTATTTTGGCACTCCGGATTTTTCCGCGCGGTTTCTCGAGCTTATCTTAAATGATAAAGAGCTCCTCGTAGAGGTTGTTGGTGTCGTTACCCAGGAAGATAAAAAAGTAGGGCGTAAACAACTACTCACAAAGTCCCCTGTTAAATTAGTCGCAGAAAAATACAACATCCCAGTCATTAGTCATCCTGAATTCATTTCAGGATCTCATAAGATGCTGAATCAAGTTCAGCATGACAGCGCTATTGACCTGGGATTGTTGTTCGCCTACGGCAACATACTACCCAAAGAAATATTAGATATCCCGAAGTTTGGATTTTGGAATGTCCACCCATCACTTTTGCCAAAGTATCGAGGACCATCTCCGATTGCAGCGCCACTTATTGAAGGAAAAACAGAGACAGGAGTTACCATTATTAAAATGGATGATCAGATGGATCATGGGCCGATTATTGTCCAGAAACAAGTGTATATTTTTCCCGTGTGGAGACGAGATCAATTAACAGACCACTTAGTTGAAATTGGATTCACTCTTTTTAAAGAGTGTTTCATGAGGTATGCTGAGGATCTTGCAAAAGTTCCACTACAAACCCAAGATCATTCTAAAGCAACATATTCAAAGAAGTTGACGCGTCAAGATGGTTATGTTCCATTGAATGTCATCCTCGCGCCCGCTTCGCCGGAGCTTCAGCGAGGCGAGAACGCGGGGATCGGAGTCCGGGATGACAAGGGTATGAAGTTATTTAACCTTTTTCGTGGGCTTTATCCCTGGCCGGGGATTTGGACCCGAGTCAAGATTAACGATAAGGAGCAGAGATTGAAAATAACGAAAATGCATTGGGAGAACGATCAACTGGTAATTAAAAAAGTACAACTTGAAGGTAAAAAAGAAGTCGACTTTGAAATATTTAACAAAGCATATAGAATGGTTAAGGTATGAAAAAGCTCTTGTTTGGGCAAAAAATTACGGCTTTCATACTCACGCTTGTTCTCTTTAGTTCTTTCAATCTGTATTGGAAGGTAATGTTTGCTATTCTGCTTGGACATCCACACTTTCTCTTAGCTCACTTATATAAAGCTGCCGCAAAAAAGTATAGCTATCGACAAGTGATTTATTTGATCATAAGTGGAGTGTTGCTATATGTTTTTTTGGTAATACCCAAGACATATGCCAGGTCAGAACTATTGTTGTATATAACAACTGTGGTTGGTGCCTATCATTTCATTATTGATGATCATCACACTCTTAATTTTTTCAAAAGCGGATATGAGAGTTTTGAAAAATTAGAAATTATTAGCTTGCTTTTATTTGTTCTGGCACTCCAAACACAATGGCAATATAATAGTCCACTATCATTTATTTTTATTGTTCCTGGTATTTGTACTGTGGTTTTATATACACTGCTTCTTTTAAAGGCACGTAAATTAACAATGTATCGTTTTTGTTTTATTCTTATGATTATTGGAGTTCTCTTTATAATACCTTTTAGGTCAGAGTTTTTTGGGTATGACAAATTCTTTATTTTAACTTTTATAGGAGTGTATCATTATTTTCTATTTTACTTTCACTACTATACGAAACTCCAAAACATAAGTAAAAAAGCAAAATCTTTACCGTTCCTGTTTACAGTTAAGGGATATTTAAGCGCGGTCTTTATAGCAAATTTACTCTTTTTGATACTTTATTATTTTTCCTATAACGACCCTTACATTTTGAATGGATTTATTTTCGACGGCCACATTTTTTATATTTTGGCACTAGTGCATTTTTTTAGCTCAATGCGGGGAGAAGACATAAGAGACTTAAAGGTTGTATTTCAGCCAAAGTGGTGGGCAGGCTTAGGTAGGGTTTAACCAATTTTGAAGAATGATCCGACGAAGAAAGCAAAAAGAGCAGAAACAGTCCCAACCAGTACGACCTCTCCAATAGAACGTACAAGCGTATGTTTAGTTACTTTCCATCGAAGTACACCTAAAAGGAGCAGTGCAAACAAGGTGAAAAAACACGAGATGCGAAATAGACCAGGAAAATCTCTCATGAAAATATAAGGGAAAAGGGGAATAAACCCAAAAAACACAAAGGAAATAAACGTTGCAAGGCCAGTGTAAAGTGGGTTTTCGCTTCTTGGATCGGGAAGTTCAAGTTCGTAGTTCATCATAAAGTTAACCCAGTAATCTTCGTTTGTTGAGTAGAGCTGAGTCAGTTGCTGCGCGTCTTTAGTAGAAAATCCACGAGACTCAAGTATGTCTATGGTTTCTGCTTCTTCAAGTGGCTTATTTTTTCTGATTTCATTGAGTTCCTTATTCCATTCTTTGTGGTAAAGGTCTTTTTCTGAGCGAAGTGATAGAAAATTGGAAAGTCCCATTGAAGCTCCATCTGCAAATAAGTTTGCCATTCCAAAAAGAAGAACTATCATAATAGGAAGCGAAGTGATGTTCTGTTGAGCTCCTGCAAAACCCGCTACAACAGCAAATGTTGTTACAATTCCGTCTGATCCACCATAGACGATCTCTTTAAGATAGGTAGAAAGAGGCGAAAGTTTATGTTCTTCTTCAAGATGCTTAACGAGTTCTGGAGAGATCTTTCTCTGCGTCATTTGTAGTGGCTACGGATTTGGAAAAGAAAATACCAACCAATGACTGCGTTAATGACCGCACCAAGAAGATTAAGAGAAACAACAGAGCTAATAACAGAGACAAGTGATGCGTAAAAAATCAAGTTCCAACCGGATTTCTTTCGTTTGAAAAGACCAGGAAGCGCAAAAGCCTCAAGGACAATTACTGCCAGAATCAATATTGTTCCCAAACCCCAACCTGCTGCTGTTGAGGGACCGGCAAGAAGGGCGAAAGGTGTAAGTACTGCGCTTAGTCCCAATGCAACCAAAATGATAGGAAGTGTCGTTATAAGAACGATAAGGGTAATCCAAGGACCAAAGCTTACGATAAAATCTTTGACACCGTCTGGGAGTTGGAACGGGGCTTTCTTAACGAAATATTCGTTAAGGGTATCCTCAAGTTTTGAAAGTGAATTAGTAAGATCTTTGTTTGCCATTCAAGACAATAGTAGTTGTCCTTTTTTCTCTTGTCAAGAGCATTTATAATTGTTCAGTAATGTTTGATACGCACTGTCATTTAAATTTTAAACGTCTTGAAAAAGACCTAGACAACGTTATTTCTCAAGCAAATGTGGCTGGTGTAACTCAGATTGTGATACCAGGAACTGATGTACCAACTTCACAAAAAGCAGTTGAGATAGCGGGGAAATATGAAGGAGTTTATGCGGCGGTTGGGATACACCCGCATCATGTCTTCGACATGATAACTAAAAACGAAAATGGTAAAACGAAAAACTACAACGAAAAGTTAAAAGCTATTTTATTTGAAATTGAAACTTTGATTTTAGAGCGCAAAGTGGTGGCGGTTGGGGAGGTTGGTATGGATAAGCACGTTTATGAAATGACTAAGTATCCCAGTTATCAAATTTCAGACGAGTTTATTGAACTGCAAAAAGAATTATTTAGGGCTCAAATTAAACTTGCCATACAGCACAACAAGAGTCTGATTCTTCATAATAGAGAGGCAAAAAAAGAATTTTTACAGACACTCAGGGAATCGTGGGATGAGAAACTAAGCGGAAGAACGGTTTTTCATTGTTGTGAACCAGATCCCGAACTGCTGCGGTTTGCAGTAGAGTACGATATTTTCATTGGTGTTGACGGCGATGTTACCTACAATCTGGAAAAACAGAGTTTTGTAAAAACGATCCCGATAGAACGATTGGTGCTCGAAACAGACTCCCCATTTTTACTACCAGAACCATTGAGATCTCAAAAAAAATATCCCAATCTTCCTCAAAACATTCCTCTTATCGCAGAGTATATTGCAGAAAAAAGAGGAGAGAATATCAAAGATTTTATAAATCAAACAACACGAAACGCTGAATCATTCTATAATATTCAAAATGACTAAACGTTCAAAAGACAGTCTTATCAACGCAGGGCTTTTTCTCCTCATGTTGGTGCTGTCGATTCTTGGAGGAATTGGTCAAACTTCATACTTTAACTACATTGCTTACGTTCCACTGTTTTTCTTACTTCGAAGACTTGAGCCTGTGGAAGCTTTAATTTATGGATTTATGTACGGACTTCTTTTGGGGGCGGAACTTCAATTTTGGCTTTCTCATTTCGAAAAATTAGATCCATTCTTAATGGCGATGTTTAGTTACGCCATTGTTCTTGCGATTGTTTTTGCCACTGGTTCCTATCTTATGAGAAGGTATGACAAAAATACATTTATTCAAATTTTTGCAGCAGGATGGATTCTGTATCTTATGCAGGTTGTTGTCCATTACTTATGGTTTGCAAAAGCGTTTATCAAGATATCCAACATGCAGTCATTTTTTGACTGGGTCTTGCCGTATCTTGGGACGGGAATAGTAGAGATGCTTTTTGTAAGTTTTGGATGTGCTGTTGGTCTTACTATATATGTATATATTAAGAAGCAATCTCTTGCACCGGTTTATCCATACCTTGTCTTTTTTGCAATTATGCTCGGTATCGGTATGTATCAAGACGTAGTAGGGCTTCAGCCAAAAAATAACTCAGATACCGTAAAAGTTGCGGTAATTCAAGGTAATTTTTCGTGGGACTGGGGACAGAGAGTAGAGTATTCTCAGCAAATACTCGATTATTATCTTGATATTACCAATGAAGTTGCTCAACAAGGAGCGCAGATTGTAGTCTGGCCTGAGTATGCGGTTGCCGCAGATATTATTGATGAGAACAAAAATCTAAATGATCAAATAGTTGAAGCCTCAAAAAAACTCGACGTTGTGATTGTGCTTGGTTCGCTCGATCGAACAAACGACAAGGTGATTGATACGAAATGGATCGGGTATGACGTTTCTCTGGTTTACGATCCAGTTAAAGGAAGATTGAAGCCCTATCGAGCCGTGTATCCCTATTCATCTAACGTTTTACGTGGAACTGAACCGATGATTTTTGAGACAAAATTTGGTAACTTTCCCGTTCTTTCCTGTTTTGAAATTGCACATCATAAATTCGTCAATGACTATTTTCATCAAGGCAAACAAATTGACTTTGTTATTGCTATTGCGAACAATCAAGTTTTCCAAGGGACAAATGGTTACTATCGTCTTGAGAGTCACGCCAGACGAATCGCCGGAGAAATCAATCGTTATTTACTATACGTTACTAATACGGGGCCAACAACAATTCTTAATCATCAAGGACAGACTGCAGCGCGTGTGCCAAACGATCAACAAGGATATCTCTTGTATGATGTTGAGAAAAAATCAGGCAACAGTGTTTACTCACAACTTCAAGAAATACTTCCTTTTCTTTTAACCGGAGGAGTTTTTCTCTACGTATTTAAGAAAGCGAAGAAGTAACTTCGTTCCATTTCTTTTTAAACTGTTCTGGAGAGAATGCTTTTGATCGTTCTTTGGAATCTTTACTGATTGTTTTTCGAATATGGTCATCTTGGTAGTGTTTGATACCGTCCGCAATCTCTTTAGGGTCTTCTGCATGTCGAAAAAGAGCATGGTTTTGAGCAATTTCTTGAAACACAGGAGTAATACTTAATACCGATGGCGTTTGGCAAACTGCCGCTTCAAGATATGAGAATCCAAATCCTTCGTCCCGTGAAACGAGAATGTTTGCAACTGCATTTTGATAAAGCTGGATCAACTCTTCGTCAGAGACAAATCCAGGAAAAATAAATCGCTTATCATTCTCAACCTCCTTTTTAAATTCGTTAAATTCTTTAAGCCAAGGATGAACGCTTGATGATGAATTTTGAAATGCTTTCCCTACAAAGACACAGGTTACGTCGGCGATTTTTACAGCTTTTGCAATGTTTACCAAATTTTTATTCCAGGTAACGTCCCCCACGTAAACGTAGTATTTAGTACCTGCCTCGCCGACAGGCGGGTTTGGCATTTGGAATTTGGGATTGATTTGGGTTTTGGATTTTGAAATTTGGATTTTGTTCTCAAAGAATATTTTGGGTAGAGTTGGGTAGATTACTTGTAACTTGTAACTTGTGACTTGTAACTTTCTTTCAATGTTTTTTTTACTCGTATTAGAGTCGGTCACGATTGTATCGTAGTGTTTAAGCGCTTGTTTATTTCTCAGGACATTAATTGTTCCACGAATTCCTTTTGGGAAATGAGAAGGGTAGGTAAGAGGAATTACGTCATGAATGATAGCGATCTGTTTTTGGGCAATTCGTTTTGTGATAAGTGGCGGTTGAAGCAAATTGAAGAAAGGATTTATAAATACCGATTCAAAAGGAATAGTTTTGAGGTCTGAAGTGAAATTAAATTCCGGAAAGTTTTCCTTAAGAATTTGAAGGTATCGTCCAACACCACGAACACGACTTTGCTCATCAGTCGCCGTCGGATCAAACACAAAAACCTGTTTTCCCACGCTTATATTGTACAGTTATTTGCTATACTATTTTTTCAAATGAGAATTATTCTGGATGATCAGCAAGCGCGTCAACTTGTTGAAGAAAATAAATATAAGGTAAACAGTAAGACAAAATTTATAGCTCGATGTATTGATGGACGTTATTTAAATGATGAAAATCTTCCTGCGCTTGCAATTGCTGGAGCAGACGCTGGAGAGCTCGCCGTATTATTTGCAACAGCGAGATCGTATGCCTTTGAGATCGATAAAGAAAAAACACTCCAGGTTTTATGCGATGTTGTTGGAGGAGAGAAGAATCTGCGAATGCATACGGATACTCACGGAGATAGAGCAGTTCTTTGTTCGGGGTGTGGTCACATTAAGTTAATGAAATTAAACCCAACAATATATAGTCTTGAATCTCAGGAAATAGAATTCATTCTTAAAAAATGTGAGAGTGCTTGTAAGAAAGGCGCAGAAGAAACCGAGCTTCAAGGAGATCATCAGGAAGGAGCGGTATTAATAGTAAAAGGTAGCTATGGTATTAAGCCGCAATTCGTAAAATCTCAAGTTTTCATTGTTCATCAAGGATTAATAAATGAGCGTCATAGAAAATTAGCAGAGATGCTGATTGAATCAAAAGCAGTAACATTACCAGAAAAATGTGACGTTGAGTATTTATATTCTGCAATTTCAGAAGTTACCGATAACCATCTTATGGAAACTGCAAGACAACTCGCCAAGGATCTACCCATTTATTCTGTAGATTTTGAGGAGAGCGGAGATTTTAAGCTTGAAAAAATAGGACAAGTAGAATAAAATCCCATGAGGATTTTATGAAAAAAAAGAATAAGGATTTAGATTTTTTGTATGAGATCGGTAGTCTTCGTCATTTAAACAGGACATGGACTCAGTTTCTTCGTAACGATGTTGCTAATGTTTCAGAACACATATTCCGTGTTACCTGGATCGCTATTCTTCTTGCCAAGCATGAAAAAGTTAAAAACGTAGAGAAAATTATCAAGATGGCGCTTGTTCACGATATTAGCGAGAGTCGAACTGGTGATGTTCACTATCTATCTCGTCAATATAATGCGCGAAATGAAAAGCTGGCAATTAAAGACATTCTTAAGGATTCTGTTCTTGAAAAAGAATATTTAGATCTCTGGCATGAGTATGAGGATCGTAAGACAATTGAGGCAAAGATCGTCAAGGACGCAGACAATCTTGATGTAGATATCGAACTTAACGAACAACCACTTATTGACGAGAGACTTCGTAAAAGCTGGTATAAAATTCGCAACAAAGCAGTCTATAATAATTTCTATACAAAGACCGCAAAACGCATCTGGAAAGAAATTGGCAAATCAAATCCACACAATTGGCATATCTTAGGGAGAAATAGGTTTAACGCAGGAGACTGGAAGGAGAAATAATTATGGTTATAGGGCCGAAACAACTTTTAAAGTTAGTTAAAAAGCAAAAATTAGTGACGAATTTGTCAGAAAGAGAGTTGACTAATCCTGAGGGTGCTGGATTTGATCTAAGACTTGACGAAGTTTATACGATTTCAGGGAAATCATTCCTCGGGGTTACTGAACGTCATACTGCAGACATAAAACTCGTCACAAAATATAACGAAAAAAAAGTAAACAGTATTGTAATTAAACCCGGGGACTTTTATCTTATTAAAACGATTGAGGAGGTCAATATGCCTCAAAACTTAACGGCAAGCATTACTCCTCGATCAACAACATATCGAAGTGGGTTGTTTATTCGTACCGGGAATGTACCCCCTGGTTATTGTGGTGGACTGACGTTTGGACTTAAGAATGAAGGATCGGTTCCCGTCACTATTGAGATGGGAGCTCGTATTGTACATATTCAGTTTCATGAAGTTTCAGGTGGAGGCAATATGTATCGTGGACAATGGCAGGGCGGAAGAGTCTCAACCTCTAAAAAAGAAAAGCAAGTATGAAACATGCAGAATATCAATATTTAGATTTATTGCGGGAGACTGTTGAGCAAGGTGAGGAACAGGTTGATCGTGGTACCGGAGTTAAAACATACAGTGTTTTTGGAAGACAGATCCGTTTCGATCTCACAAAAGATTTTCCTCTTCTCACTACAAAGAAGGTTTATTGGAAAGGAGTTCTTCATGAACTGTATTGGTTTATGTCCGGGCAATCGAACATAAAATATCTCGTCGATAATAATATACACATATGGGATGACTATCCTTACAAGATCTATAGTGCAAAGTGCAAAGTGCAAAGTGCAAAATTAACAAAGGAAGCGTTTGTTGAGAAGATTAGGACTGATGGGGAGTTTGCGAAGGAGTGGGGAGAACTTCCTCATATTTATGGTGAGATGTGGAGAAAATGGCAGACCAAAGATGGGAGAACTGTTGATCAATTAGGTTGGGTAGTGCAAGAGCTTAAAGATGATCCAAATGCCCATAACACGCTTGTTACTTCTTGGAATCCAGAGTATTTATACACTATGGCCCGTCCTGGAGAAGGAGCGCGTTTTCCTATTTGTCACAATATGTATCAGGTAAATATTAAAAAAGGAAAAGTATGTCTTCAGTTATATCAACGAAGCGCTGATATTTTCTTAGGCGTACCGTTTAACATTGCAAGTTACGCTTTATTGACGGTAATTATTGCAAAAATTCTCAATCGAGAACCAGGAGAATTTATTCATACGTTTGGAGATCTGCATATCTATGAAAATCATTTTGACGCTGCAAAAGAACAACTTGCTCGAAAACCAAAACCATTTCCCAAAGTCGAGTTAAAGAGCAAGATTTCAAACATTGATGAATTTAAACCAGAGATGGTTGAGCTTATTGACTATGAAGCTCACCCTTCGATTAAAGCAGATTTAACAGTTGCCGGAGGACTCGTATGATTAGTGCGATCGCGGCTATCTCAAGTCAAAAAAGGGCAATAGGGAATAAGAACGAGCTTTTGTGGAAAATTCCA
>CAYHIW010000012.1:0-21489 GCA_964356745.1 uncultured Gammaproteobacteria bacterium
TCAATTATAATGAATGATAGTATGAGGAAGGTCTGGGGCTTGTGTATTTTAGTTTTAACTGTGTTGTTTTTAGTGTTTCCTATTTTCATCTCACACGCCGACGAACTGGATGACTTAAATAAACAACTTGATTCGTTAAACACCGAGCTTAAAAGTAAAGAAGCAGATCACGCAAGCGTAAAAAAACAACTCGACGGGATTAAATCACAAGTAGCCTTTATTGAACAAGAGATTGTTAAGAAGGAAAAAGAAGTTCGAGAGGGAGAGAAGACGCTTGGTCATCAGAAAGAGCTCCTTAATGAACGAGCAAGATCTTATTATAAAAATATAAACAAAAACTCTTTCACATTTATCAACCTTTTTATTTCAGAGAACTTCTCGGTGTCATTCCATAATTTTTTCTACCAAAAAACACTTGTTGATGAAGACAGAAACACCATTATTGAGCTTGTTTTATATATTAAAGATGTCGAAGATAAAAAAACATCCTTAGTAAGGGAGAAAACAGAGCTTGCTAAGATAAAAGACGAAGTGGACAGGCAGTCGAAACTTTTAGGTGATGAAATTGCCGGAACCAAGCAAAAAATTGCACAACTCTCAGCGCGTCAGCAGTCACTTATTGCATCTAAACTTGCGAGCTTAAACATCCCAAGATCTGCAGGAACCTCTGCGAGGGGTTGTTCAGATGATAGAGGTGTTGATCCGGGATTCAGCCCAAGACTCGCATTTTTTACCTACGGGGCGCCTCATAGAAACGGTCTCAATCAGTACGGTGCAAAAGGTAGAGCTGACGCCGGACAAAACGCAGAACAGATGTTGGGTGAATACTACCCTAACCTATCGCTTAAAAAAGATTACGATCAAAACGCTCAGGTGAACGTTGATGGAAACGGAACGTTTAGCATTGAAGATTACACAAAAAGAATTTACGAGGTTCCCGCAGACTGGCCAATGGAAACATTAAAGGCACAGGCGGTTGCTGCAAGAACATACGCCTTAAACTCAATGCAACGTAACGGACATATTTGTACTACCGAAGCGTGTCAGGTTTTTCAAGCAAATGAAAAGGGCGGTCGGTGGAACGAGGCGGTAGATGCAACAAAGGGTTGGGTTATGATGGATGGAGGAGCGCCAGGGTTTACGCAGTATGCGTCAACGCACGGGGGATACATTCTCAACTTAGGTAAATTTGATGGGTCTGGCGGAACACCAGGAAGTTTTGGTGAGTTAAACGAGCGAGCATATGACAAGGCATCTCCATGGTTTTACTGTGACTGGGGAGCTCGTGGTGAGTACTCAAACACGGCTTGGCTTAAAACAAACGAAGTTGCAGACATTGTGAATGCCATTTCGCTTGCAAAGCGCGATGCATCCATAGGTGAACACCTATACCAAACCGACAAACCAAATCCTGCAGGAACTGATACGTGGGACAGTGAAAAAGTTAAGTCTGAATTACGTTCTAGGGGAGGATCTGCGTATAATAACGTCTCCGACATTTCTATGAGTGTTGATTTTGGATCTGGTAAAACATCCTCAGTAAACGTATCGGGAGATGCTGGTTCAACGAGTTTTAGCGCTTCTGAATTTAAAGACTGGTTTAACTTAAGAGCCCCTGCAAATATTCAAATAGTCGGCCCCCTCTTCAACGCAGAAAAAAGATAGATTGAGAGCATCTGCGTTATTATTGTTGTTCCAACTAAAACTCCAAAAAAGACAACCCAAGGAACTCCTGAAGGATAAAAAAGTTTAAAAAAACCCACTATGAAATAAAGTAGAACAATATGTATGAAATAGACAGAGTAAGAGTGTTTGCTGAAAAAAGAAAGAGTTGAAGATATTGCCCGTGGGAGTTGGAACTTCTGAAAAAAAACAAACAACAACGTTGTTAAAATGAGGCCGTATGAAAGATGGAATATGTTTGGTGGAAACTTATTATCAAAATGTAAAAGAGAGTTGTTGAGATACCAAAGAGTAAACAAGCTCAGTACAAAGATAGCAAGCAGTATAAAAAAGGATATTTCGATCAGATAGTGTTTTTTATTTTTGTTTTCAACAAAAAACCATGCGTAAAAAACAACAGACATCCAAGGAAGCCACATGATTAATTTAAAGTTAAATTGAGGCCTGTAAAACAGCAGGATAATTGAAGAAAGAACAGATAAAAAAGAAAAGGTGGAAAATAGAAGGCGGTACTTTTTTAATAAAAACATAGTTAATGGCATTAGGATTGAGAGAAAAAGAAATATAACAATTAACCAATCCCAAAAAGGATATGGGAAACTCATTGTTAATAGGGAAAAAATGAAGTTGGTTGTAATAAGTTTTTTGTCACTAAACCACAAAGAACCAATGAGAAAAGGGAGGAATATGTAGTATGGCAAAAGAAGTCGAGAGAATCTTTTTCTAAAATAAACCAACGAGTTCCCAACTTTTAAATCTGATTCTTTCTGATAGAACAAATAAGCCGAACAAAATATAAATGCAACAACCACAAACTGCGAAAGATCAACGATTGTTTTCAGAATTTTACTGCTTGGATAGAAAATTACTGAATGAATAAAAATCATACCGACAATCGAAAGACCTCGAATGTGATCTAGTACTTCAAATCGTTCTTTATTCACTGTCTTGATTATAACTTGTCCTGAGCCCGCCGAAGGATTGACTTTTTTCCGTTAATAGATTAGTATTAAATTTCATGGCTGTTTTACCCGTTACATCTTCAGATTTTCAGAAAGAAGTCCACGATCATAAAGGACTCGTTTTTGTTGACTTTCATGCGGAGTGGTGTGGGCCGTGCAAAATCACATCCCCTATCATTAAAGAAATTTCCGAAGAGATAAAAGATATTAAGTTCGTCGAGGTAGATGTTGATAAAAATCCAGATCTTGCATCGCAGTACTCGGTTTTCTCTATTCCCACATTTGTCATCTTAAAAGATGGTAAGCCAATCTCTCAGTTTGTTGGCGCAATGGGTAAAGAAGGGTTTGTTGAAGAGCTAAAAAAAGCCCAAGCCTCCTAACTTTTAATTCTTACGATTTTTCCTCCCAACTCTTTCAGTTTTATATGAGTTGTTTTTAATAAATACACACATAACTCGGCAAGCCATCTGAACGAAGAGCTTATTGGAGAGTGTAATCCTTTTACGATTTCAGTATCTGAAATAGGAAGGACCAATTTAGACTTTACAGGATCAATAATTTCGTCGGAAGATGTAGCTCCTACCTTCTTAAGTGTCTCGTCGATAGATATAGAATCAGGATGTTCGGTTATGTAATCCGCGTGAGGTTGAGCTTTAAATTCAGGAGAGCTTTCAGTATTTTCAACAATCAATGGTATTTCTACTGAGCGTCCAGGTTCAGCTTCTTTGTGAGGAAGTGTAGCGGAAACACTTAGAGGAGTATGGGTTTTGTCAGTCATACATTCATTCTAACATCCAAGAGATCCATCACAATGATCACAATTCTTCCTCCAAGAAGATTTATCTGTTTTTGATTCTCCAGAAAGTGTTTTTCCGCAATGGGGACACTGGTAATCTTCATAATGATTAGACGTTGATCCGTCACCTTTGTTAAAAAGAAGTCCTCTGAGGAAATCGTCACTTTGAGTAAGCAATCTAAAAGTAGAGCTCAACGGTTCAAACTGATTGGTTCCCAGCAATGCTTCGATCTCACCCTTGCTAACGTTACTGCCACCACACGCACCTTGTAAAGATATTTTTCCATATTTTTGCATTGATGGATGATCCACGATCATCCGCAGATATAACTGTGAGATTGCCCACCGATCTGTTAATTGAGAAGGACTAAGATCTCGTACAAGCGCGTGTATTTCAGACTCTTTTGAAGGTTCATTGAATTTACGATTGATTTCTTTAAGCATTTTATACACAGTGAATTCTTGTTTTTTCTCAGAATCTTCTTTTCCACCATATACTCTTCCATTAATCCAATCAGAGCTTGTTATGTCATTAATAGTCCCCGCAAGAGTGACAGGATTCTGAAGAAAGAACTTTATTTTTTCATAATCAGTTCCCAACTGGTCGGCATCATCAAAACGATCAGGCATGAACTGTCTAATGGCTTCTTCACCCTCGCGATCAACCTTAATAGCAACGCCATTGATTTTTTCTCCATCAAAAATCATCGCATAGAGCTGACCGTATATAAAAGTGACGTCAGAGTAGGGATTGTCAGAATGATTATCAATAGTAGCCTGTCCTGGAGGACTATACCAAAGAACGACATTATTGGGATTTTGTAACATTAAATCAGTGGCTTTTTTAAAACCCATTGCAGGAAAACCATCACGTTCTCGCGGATCAAACTGACTTTCAAATCGATGAATAGGTTTTCTGTCGGGATGATTGTAGACATTTCCTAAACGATCATAGTAGTAATGGTATAGATGGGAGACTGGAATGTCGTCGAGGACTTCTCCCTTAAACCCCTCGAGATTTTTAGACAGCTCTCTTCTTCTTTCAGAAATAGTAAGTTGAGCCAATCGATCAGCTTCTATTGGGTCAAAACTCAGAGCACCTATTGTTTCTCCTGGTTTTACCGCTCCAAAATTAATTGATGAAGCGTTAGTTGTTGAACGTTCGATGGTCGCGGTGGACATATATAACTCCCTGGCTCGGGGTCCGCCAACTGGCGGAGTGTTTGATTAGTTTTCCGGCTCGTCTCACCCCATTAGGCGGACTTACGGTTGCGGCACAGCCACTGATTTACACAGCGTTACCTAAACCAAACAATTAAAAACATCTATAAGATACTTAATTTGCTCAAAAATTTCAACGAGATATTACCGGAATATTTTCTCCAAGAAAAATTGTTCCACTCGGACTTTTGGAATCTAAAAGACACTCAGTACAAAAGCGTTCATCGTGTGGGTTACCGGTCTGAGATTCTTTGAGCCCTTCAAGACTTAGAAATGCAAGAGACTCAATGCCCATCTCTTTTCGCATTAACTCAACCAGTTCATCATCGGATAGTTCTCCCTCACTTGCCAACAGTATTCTACCGGCGAATAACTCATCACGACTTCTTGTATTTGCTCCACCACGAGTACAAGCATCAATCACTGGAGGGCAAAGAATGCGTGCGTGAATTGAAGCCACACCACACTCCTCTTTCAAAAAATCTATAATTGCTCGTAAGACATTAAATCGAACAACAGAATCTTCAACAACTCCAACGTGAGCTCCCTTAAGTGCTTCGCGATCAAACCGCAACCCATTTAAAACCTTTCCATATATAGAGTTGATATCGGGTGTCATAAACGTCCTCTCATTGTCATGAGGATCTCGATCCTTAACAACTTGTATGTATGGTAGCTTAGCTTCTCTCGCTAGTCCTTTTCCTCCGGCAATGGCAGTGCCAGGTATACCCACAATAAAATCAACATCATCTTTCGTGAGAGGAGCTTCTCTTTGCGTAATCTCACCGGATCGTTGTCTGTTTTCACCAACTTGAGAAGAGTCGTTAATTTCGCCAGCATGATTGCGAGGAATATGGGATTTTGAATTACCGTGACCAATATAGACGTCTTCAAAAAGACACACTTTGGGAGTTTCGGGAGCAAGTGCATTTTTAATAACAATAGGTTGTTGATCTGGTAAAAAACGTACGAGTTCTCCGGCCATAACCTCTTCGACTCTACTCACGCCAATCTTATTAAGTGCGATTGTTTCTGATCCTGCAACCCAGACACGATCTCCTGCTAGTTCATCCCAATACTGTCCATAACACAATGGCCGCGTTGCCTGAGGGTCACGTACCACTATCATTTCTCCAGGGACATGTATGATCAAACTATACGTTCCACGTTCTTGTTCGAGTGTTTTAATAATGCGTGAAGGCCAATCGTCACCAGTGCTTTGAGAAAGTCGTTCGGCAAATCGTATACTGTCGCTCACAACTCCGTTTCGATCATCATCATCTGTCCAAAACTCTCCGTTGTGTGCAACAACTATCGGAAGACCTGTTTCTTCGTGCATCCTTATACAAGGTTGAGTGCTTAATTCGGGTTTATTTAACAAATCACCATTGGTTCCATATCGAGTCTGCAACACCCACTGATCTGCTAATGTTTGTTTGTGTTTTCTCATAAAATCCTCAGAAAATACCTCAAGAACTCTGCCGGGTTTGGAATGCTTAAGAGTAATCGCACCATCTTCGTTTAGACCAACAACTCCCGCAGCGTCATGTCCTCGAGTCTCGAGTTTTTTCAGTCCTTCAATACCAGAAGTAAGAAACATGAATTGCTGAGGGCCAATTGCGCCGAGAATTCCGCAGTGATCTTGAAGAGGCTCACGATCTTTGACTCTATAATCTTGAAATGTAAGCAATCGTTCTTTCATAGATTTATAATTTGACCGTTATTTCCTTTCCATTGGAAAACAGTCGAGCTAGTATAAACAATAAATCAGACAATCGGTTAAGATATTTGAGAATTGGTTCTGGAGATTTGCACGTAACAGCGCATCTTTCGGCTCGTCGACAGATAGTTCGACTTATCTGCAGAAATGACGAGATTTCGCCTCCTCCAGGGAGAATAAAGCTGTTGAGTTTAGGTAGTTTTGACGAGTAGAAGTCAATGGAGCGTTCAAAAATATTGACTCGTTCTTGTAGATATACTATATCTACTTTTGCACCCGCAATCGCAGCCATTATTTGATAAAGATCTTTTTGAATACCAGCCAGTAGCGAAGCCTCCTTTTTATTTTTTGTTATTTTGGAAACGATAAGTCCGAGATAGCTGGTAAGCTCGTCAATTGTTCCGCAAGCCTCAATTCGTATGTCGCCTTTTGAAACTCTGGTCTTACCAAAAAGACCGGTCGTCCCCCCGTCACCGGTACGAGTATAAATCATAATTTTGCTCTTTTAGCATTGTGAGTAGCCGCAGCCGTAACACTTTGCACAACCCTCTTCATGGGCTAAGAGCGCTTCTCCACAGCTGGGACAGATGTCAAACGTTGTGCTGTGAGAAGGGGCGCTCTTCATAAGAGTTGGCTGTGTTATTTCGGCAACCAGCTCAGGCTTTTTTTCTTCAGTTGTTGTTGCGTGACCGTTCCCATTCCCATTACCGATAGAAGGTGCGGTCTGCGCGTATCCATTAAGACCAAAATGCATGGTGAGAATCTTGGCAATTGCGTCGGGAAGACTTCGAATACGCTCTTTCCCAAATCCCATTGGTCGTGCACCACCTATACCCTGCAGTTGGTTGATAATCTCTTTAATTCTCTCTCGAGGAGCAAGGTGTGAGGAAAGACGAAGCGCAACAGAGATGATGCGACCAAGACCTTCTGCCATAGCATAGACATCGGTTCCTGCCTTGCCAACGTTGATAAATACTTCGTGTGGTTCTCCTCCACCATTGGTGTTGATGGTGATAAACGCGTTTCCAACAGGTGTATTGATTCGGTATGTTGATCCGTGAACAACCATTGGACGGGGTTTGATGGCGTACACCGGCGCCTGTTTTACTTCTTCTTTCTTTTCTTCCGTCTCTTTTCTTACAAGAACTCCCTGTCTTGAACCATCACGCATATACGCAATTCCTTTACATCCGAGTTCATACGCTAGTGTGTAGAGATTTTTTACCTCTTCAACAGTCTGACTATTTGGAGCATTAACCGTCTTTGAGATTGAGGCATCGACGTGCTTTTGAATCGCGGCTTGGATGCGTACGTGATCTTCTGGGGTTAGATCATTTGCTCCGACAAACCACTCTGGTCGTACGAGTTTTTTTTCCTTAATATCTTTTTCGTGTTTCTTAAACCATTGGTCGTACAGATGGTGTCTGATAATATCTTCTCCGAGCCGGGATTTTCTCAAAAACTCAAATTCGTATACGGGCTCTATTCCAGAGCTTGTCGTGGATAAAAGAGCTGTTGTTCCGGTAGGTGCCTGCATGAGAAGTACGGAGTTGCGAACCGATCTTTTCTTAATTGATTCCTGTAGGTCTTTGGGAAGTTGTTGAATAAACTGACCCTTGGGAAAAAGTTCTTTGTCAAACTTGGGAAATGCAGATTTTTCTTTTGCAATCTGTACTGATGCGCGATACGCCTCATCTCTAATAAGTTTATATATACGATCTACAAATGTAAGACTTTCAGGAGAACCATATCGAAGGTGAAGTTTGATAAGTACGTCACCAAGTCCCATAGTTCCAAGTCCTATTCGACGCTCACCATTGAGCTGTGTCTCTCTAATTCCCTCAAAAACATACGGATCCATGTCGATGACGTTGTCTTGGAATCGTACTGCTCGGTGAACGGTTTTTTTAAGAAGTTCAAAATCAAACTTACCTTTTTTGTCAATATTTTTTTCTTTGACAAATGCAGAGAGGTTGATTGACCCTAAGTTACAAACTCCCCACTCAGGAAGTCCTTCTTCTCCACAAGGGTTAACGCAGTTGATTCGGTTCCAGTAGTAATTGTTGTGAAGCTTGTTGTAACGCTCCATAAAAACAACTCCTGGTTCTGCAGATCTCCATGCAGCGTCTGCGATAAGATCCCAGATTTTTCTCGCTTTCACAATTTTCTGTACTTTAACTTTTTTTCCTAACTTTTTCCAAACTTCCATGTCTCCATTCCATTTCTCGTCATACTCTGGATCGGAGACGTCAGGGAAGATGAGCGGCCAATCTGCGTCGCTTTTGACAGCATCCATAAAGGAATCCGAGATACAAAGAGAAAGATTTGCCCCGTTAATTCTTGTGAGATCTTGTTTGACCGTAATAAATTCTTCGATGTCGGGGTGCCAGTCCCAGAGCATGAGCATGAGAGCTCCTCGTCTCGTCCCTCCTTGTTGAATAATATCTTTTGTCGCAAGTGAGAAAAGTTCTGCCCAGTTACATGGGCCCGATGAAAATCCATTTACTTTCTTGACGCGTGCACCTTTTGGTCGGAGTGACGAAAGATTAATTCCTACTCCACCACCGTGTGCCATAATCTCAACCATTTGTTTTAAGGTATCTAAGATTCCTCCACGAGAGTCTTTGGGAGATGGGATGACAAAACAGTTATAGAAGCTTACGTTATAGCCGGTGCCAGCGCCCGCTAAGATTCTTCCTCCTGGTACGTATCGAAAATCCTTCATTGCTTCATAGAATTCTTTTTCCCATTTCTTTTGCAGTTCTTTTGTTTCTATTTCGGCAGCTGCTTTTGAGATTCTTCTCCACATTTCTTCGGGTTTCTTTTCAACAGGAGCACCTTTTTTATCTTTTAACGAATATCGATCGAGGAAAACCTTTTGCGCAATACCAGTAAGCTTCATATATATAAACTAATAACTAATAACAAGTAACTAGAGTAACTTTTTGACTTCTTTTTCAAAGTCCTCAACGTCTACAAATCTTCGGAACACCGAAGCGAATCGTATGTACGCAACCTTGTCCATTTTCTTCAACTGCTTTGCAACAAGATTGCCGATTGTCTTACTCTCAAACTCGGTCTGTTCCCCCTGCTTGAGTTCCGACTCAACCTGGGACACTATATCGCTAATTTGTTGGGCTGTTATGGTTGTTTTCCCGGTAGCCCTCAAAATTCCGCTTCGCAATTTCTCGGTATCAAAGCGCTCTCTCCTTCCATCTTGCTTTATGACCAGGATGGGCAGCTCTTCGACTCTCTCGTAGGTTGTGAAGCGTTTTTCACACTTCGGACAACTTCTTCTTCTTCGTACCGTAGTCCCGTTTTCTGATACGCGGGTTTCGATAACCTCTGTATCCTGATTTTTACAAAACAGACAATTCATATCACTTTATTATACCAAAAATCAATATATATTGTGTGCCGGGTACTTGTCAAGCACTAATTGTGGATTTTTGACGTATCAAAATACGTACAAACTATATCAACTCTTTTTTTAGCCTCGAATTTTTTTACCAAAACACTTCCCCTATTATTTGCCCGAAAATTTTTGAACAAAGAAGGGTGTTTGTGTTAGCATGATAGCGTAATAGTAAGTTGTTCAAAAAAAGCAATGTTTATCAAAGACCTTCTTTTTCCTAAACACTGTGTTTTATGCGGACTACTAGGAAGCTTCATCTGTCAGCATTGTCAGAAGCAATGTGTTTTTGTTTCAAAAGATACTTGTTTTTACTGTCGAAAGGGAAGTTTCCTTGGATTAACACACAAAAAGTGTAAAAGATCTAATGGTGTTGATGGATTTCTTAACGTCTTCAACTATAACCACGCAATGAAACAACTAATCAAAAAAGTTAAATACGAGCAAGCCCATGAGGTTTTGGATGAAATGTTTCTAGTATACGGAAAAAATATCATTGACCAGTTCATTAAAATCAGATTGACAGAACAATCTTTTCTCATATCCCCTCTTCCACTTTCAAAAGAGAGATTGCGGCAGAGGGGTTTTAATCAGGCCGAAAAAATCGCCAAAAAACTGTCAAAATGGACAGGCGGAAATGTTGGAAATTTTATTGAGAGAAGGATTAATACAAAGCCTCAAGCATCTCTTAAATCCAGAAAAGATCGGTATCAAAATGTCAGAGGGTCATTTACTCCTATAAGTATATTAAGAGGAAAGGTCTGCGTGTTGGTCGATGACGTTGTTACATCCGGTGCTACAGCGCGTGAAGCAGTAAAGGCTCTTAAAATAGGAGGAGCAGGAAACGTCTACGTCTTTTCTCTTGCGAAGGGTTAAAGAATTTTGGTATAGTAGGTCAAGATGGCACAACCTTATAAAATTGAAATTTCTTCACGAACCATAATTTTTACCATAGTTTTCATTCTTCTTTTACAACTCTTATGGATTGTAAGAGAGCTTATTTTTTCGCTTATCATCGCGTTTATTATTATGAGCGCTTTAAGCCCTGTCGTGTCTTATCTTGAGAGGTATAAGGTGCCTCGTACTTTATCAACCCTTATTATTTTCTTAAGCATCATGAGTGGAATTGGATTTATCTTTTCCTGGATTGTCCCTGCAGTAGCAACCGAAACCACACTTCTTTTTAAAAACATCACTCATTATTTAGGAGGTGTTTCTCACAACGTTGGGCTCGATCAAGATTTTTTTACGAAGTCGATTCCAAGTATTACTAATAACGCAGTTCTCATCACAAAAAACATTTTTTCTTCTGTTATTTTCTTTATTTCAACGTTATTCTTCAGTTTTTATTTTCTCGTTGAAGAGCACGCAATTAAAAACTTTCTCCTTAAGTTTTTTGATAGACAAAAAGCTCAAGCAATCGCAGAAATTTTTGAAAAAGCAGAGTACAGAATGAGAGCATGGTTGTGGGGAGAATTAATACTAATGCTTATTATTGGAATAGTCACATTTATTGGTCTTTCATTGCTTGGTATTCCCTACGCTCTTCCTCTTGCTCTTATTGCAGGACTTCTTGAAGCGGTGCCCATTATTGGTCCCATAATTGCTGCACTTCCTGCAATTCTAATAGTCTCATCTCAGTCGTCGATTCTTATTCTTGCAATAGTTGCGCTCTACTTTATAATCCAACAGCTTGAGAATCAGATCGTGGTACCTTTTATTATGAAAAAAGCAGTTGGTCTGAATCCGATAGTTACCTTAGCAGCGCTTATTATTGGAGGAAAACTTGCGGGTTTCTTAGGAATTTTTCTTGCCATTCCTATAATGCTCTTCTTGGAAACGATTCTGGTTGAGGCTGCTCAGATGAGAAGCCAAAGCTGATGCGGGTAATTTGCGTTTATTCTGCGGGAATTACTTCGAGCGTTTGTAACTTATAACTTGTAGCTTGTAACTTGTACGATACAATATGTATCATATCTTTGAGTTACAAGTTATACGATACAAGTTACAAGAAACAATGAGGATCGCAATTTTAGGTGGTGGTTTTGCAGGACTATCGGCTGCGCATTATCTACAAAAGAAAAATCACGACATAACCCTTTTTGAAAGAGATACTCATCTTGGTGGTTTGGCAGGAGGGTTTAAAAAAGAAGGATGGGACTGGTATCTTGAGAAGACCTATCATCATTGGTTTTCAAACGACTATGATATTTTGAATTTTGCGAAAGAGGTTGGTTTTACCGATATTCTATTTGACGAACCCTTAACGTCCTCATTTTACTCAGTTCAAAACAAGGCAAGCTTTATTCCGCTTGATACGCCGTTTGATCTTCTCCGCTTCCCCCTCCTCTCGTTACCCGTCAAAATAAGAGTAGGTTTAGTACTCGCGTTTCTTAAAGTTTCACCGTTTTTTACCGCATACGAGAGACAAACCGCAGAGGAAATGCTTGAAAAAAGCATGGGAAAACGTGCTTGGGATGTGCTTTGGAGTCAACTCTTTCGGAAAAAGTTCGGTAAATATGCGGGAAATATTCTTATGTCCTTTTTCTGGAGTCGTATTAAGAAGCGGACTAAACGACTAGGGTATCCGAGAGGAGGATATCAGACGTTTCTTAACCATATAGAGTCAGTTCTCAGTAAGAACAAAGTCGAAGTTAAGACAAGCACTCCGGTTGAGTCGGTAGAACAGAGTGGGAAACGCTTTAAGCTTAATATCATAAACTCAAAAGCCCAGATCTTTGACGCTGTTGTCTCAACACTTCCAACACCGATTCTCATTAAAGTTGCCGGCCAAGTGTTTTCTCAGAAGTATATGACGAGACTGTCGTCGCTGAAATATCTGCACGCTATCAATGTTATTTTTCGAACAACCGAACCAGTACTTAAAAACATCTATTGGTTGAACGTTATAGAAAAGACCAATCCCATCATGGTTGCAGTACAACACACTAATTTTATTAACTCCTCACATTACCATAACGAACATATACTGTATGTTGGTAATTATCTTGAAGGTTCACACGAGCTTTTCAAAATGAGAGAAGATGAGATAGGAGATCATTACAAAAAAAATCTACATACCATAAATCCTTCGTTTGATTTTTCAAGATCTCAATTTAGCGTAGGAAGAGGAGCGTTTGCACAGCCAATATTTGATAAAGAGTTTGTCAAAAACAAACCAGACTTTGAAACACCGGTCAAAAACTTCTATATCGCAAATCTCGATATGACCTATCCTCACGATCGGGGAACAAATTATGCAGTTGCACTCGGAAGAAAGGTATCAGGATTTTTTTAACTGTTCCTTGAAATAGTCAACGTACGGGATTACCGTAGGATCTTCATCGTACAAAGTCGAGAGGTACATAGAAAGATAACTACCAAGACCCATAAGTTCAAACACCTGCTCAACGTTAGTTGTCCCTTTTAGTTCATACCAAACAGTTTTAATATTGTTTTGTTCAACAACGTCTTTGGTTATCTGGAAGCGTTTTTGAATTGGCGTTGAGTAGTTTTTAGAATAAAAGAAAACAAAGCGCGCAAGTTTTTTAAGTTCTGTTGGATGTTTTAACCCTTCCATCAAGTGATGATTTAATTCGGGAATTACTCTAAAAGAAGAGATTGCTTTTGCGGTTTCGTTTGTTTGATTCGCAATAGAATTTCCAACACCCGTCAGATGTTCCGAGACAACGTAGTAGGGATAGGTTTCGTGCAATTGATCTGCAAGTTGTTTTGCAGGATTTTGTTCTTTTGGTTGATCGAAACCAAACGGTTTCAAAAGAGAGGGAAGATTCTCTATTGCTTGTGTAATATCGTTTTTAACTTCTGAAAGAAATCCAAACGCAACAAGAAGTCCGAGAATACCACCAACCGTATACCCAAAACCAATACGTGGTTGTCCGGATGGATTATGAATCGGATCAAAAACATACATAGGTGCGTTTTCGGATTTGAGAAATGACGCAATATCTCCACCAGCACAGAGCCCTGTTAGCTTTGCCTTTTTCCCTTTTGCTTCTTTTCCAACAGTAATAATTTCTTCGGTTGTTCCAGAGTACGAAGATAGAATAACAAGCGTTTCTTCGTTTACAAATCCTGGAAGATGATAGTCGTCGTTGACGACGATGGGTATGCGAAGTTTTGTTTTGAATAACTGCATTATGATAAGTGCAGGAAAACGAGATCCTCCCATTCCACAGACCACAATGTTTTTTACTTTTTTATATTCATCCGGGACTGATATTAGTTGGGATTCTTCGTATGATTGTTGTAGTTGTTTGGGAAGTGCGTCTATTGAAACGATCGCTTTTTCGTCAATTTGTCGCATGATAACCATGATACAAGGGGATAGTGTATAATTCAATACAAATCATGAAAAGTAAGTTGGCTCTTTACCTTCGTGCCTTTCGAGTCAATCAATGGCTTAAAAACTTCGTTATTTTTACTGCAATTATTTTCTCAGGACAATTATTTAACGGAGATCTTTTTTTAAAAAGTGTAGAAGCGTTTTTCCTGTTTTGTCTTCTCTCATCAACGTCATACGTTCTTAATGACATCATTGACTATCCGTATGATAAAAAACATCCTGTAAAGAAATTTCGACCAATAGCGTCTGGACAGATAACGATTCAACACGCTACATTTCTCGTATTTATCATGACGGTAATATCTCTTGTGTTATCGCTCTTTATCTCGGTTAGGTTTTTCTCAATCTCTTTTATTTTTATTCTTCTTCATTTTTTCTACTCACTCCATCTTAAAAAACATCCGGTTGTTGATATTTTTACCATCTCATTTTCGTTTATGTTACGAACATTTGCAGGAGAAATTGCCACAGGATTTCACATACCAATATGGCTTTTATTCACGATATTTTTCGGATCGTTATTTGTCGCAACGGTCAAACGGCACGCGGAACTTGTTTCACATGGAAGGGAAACGCGAGAATCCCTGTTTTTCTATAAAGAACATCTTCTTGATTTCTTAACCAATACGTTTGCGACAGCAACAATCATTGCGTATTCTTTTTATACGTATCTTGAGAAGATAGAACAGCTTGGTGCAGAAGACGCACCTTTTACTAAATTTTTTAGCTCTCTGTATCCACAGTTTGAACTTCGTCGATGGATGATGGTTACGATCCCATTCGTAGTATATGGAATATCGCGTTATGCACAACTTCTTTACGAGAGAGAAGAAGGAGAGAGACCGGAGAAAATTATAACCAAAGATATTCCGCTTGTAGCTACGATTGTGTTATGGGCACTTACCGTAATTCTCATCCTCTACGTCTTCTAAACTGAAATTTTGTAGCATATAGTCCATAGACATTAATATACCTATTGTTTATTCTTTCATTACGAATTAATAATTTTTTAAAAAAAGAGGTTGATTTATTAAAAGGAAAGTATGATAATGGGACGTCATGAAAAATGAGGAAAAGAAATTGAATCCTAAAGGTGAAGCTGCGCAGAAAAATCAGGCTGTTGCTTTTGCGATTGAACAAATCCAAAAACAGTACGGTCGAGGATCGATCATGCGACTTGGAGAGGGATCTGTTGTTGCAGCTGAAGTTTTTAAAACAGGGATATTACCTTTGGATTTTGCACTTGGTGTCGGTGGTATTCCTAAAGGAAGAATCGTCGAGATTTTTGGACCCGAAGCATCAGGTAAAACAACACTCTGTCTTTCACTTATCGCAGAAGCGCAAAAAGAAGGAGGGATAGCGGCATTTATCGACGCAGAACATGCAATCGATCCTGAATGGGCACGAACACTCGGTGTAAAACTTGAGGATCTTCTTATCTCGCAACCCGATACCGGAGAACAAGCGCTTGAGATAACGGAGGCGCTCATTCGATCGGGTGGAGTTGATATTTTAGTTATCGACTCTGTTGCGGCTCTTGTGCCAAAAGCAGAGATTGAAGGAGAGATGGGAGATGCGCAGATGGGACTTCAGGCAAGACTTATGTCTCAAGCCTTACGCAAGTTAACGGGTGTTGTGTCCAAATCAAAAACAACAGTTATTTTTACCAATCAACTTCGACTCAAGATCGGAGTCTTTTTTGGAAATCCAGAAACAACTCCAGGAGGAATGGCTCTTAAATTCTATGCTTCGGTGAGGCTCGATGTGAGAAAAATTGAGACCATTAAGAAAAATAACGTGGTTACCGGAACAAGGGTAAGAGTTCGTGTGGTAAAAAATAAACTAGCTCCACCATTTAAAGAAGCAGAGTTTGTGATCAACTCAGCGGGGATTGATCATGAGGAAAGTCTTATAGACGCAGCAATCCAGGCAAACGTTTTGACCAAAGCAGGATCCTTTTTGAAGATGGGAGATAAGATGTTATCTCAAGGGAAAGAACAACTCAAAGAAATGCTTCTTAAAGAAGAGAAGCTACGTAATACAATTACATCAGAGGTTGCGAAGCATTTTCAAAACGGAAAACGGGTTGCAGAATAAGGAAGAAAGAGATACAATAGAACAATTATTAATTACCTAAGAAGTAATCATTTTAAATTTAAACACAGAAAGACCAGTATGAATATTACCTTTACTCAATTGCATCTTTCGGCTTTGTACGATTAAGTCCTTTCGTGTTTAAATAAAGACAGATCTTCATAGGGAAACTCCATACAAGTCTATGTTCAATATATTAAAGACAATTTTTAAACCCAAGAAGAGACAGGTTTCTGAGAAGAGACATGTTCCGGTACAACCAACCGTTCGTAAACAACCAAGCGTTGTCGTAAAAGTACAAGAAAAAGTTCAAGAAGAAGCTCAGCTTGCATTAACACGCGCAAATGAAGAAGTTGCCAAGATGAAACAAGAGGCGCAAAAAGCTCTTCGAAAAGCTGCGGAAACAACGGCGGAACTAGAGAAGAGAATCATGCATCGTGAACAACAGCTGAGCGATAAAGAAAAAGGAATTACTCAAGAAAAAGAAAGGGTTGATTCCGTCAAAAAAGAAATAGAAAAGACGCGAGAGACCATGCTTCAAAAACTTGAAACAATTTCCGGAATGACTAAAGATCAGGCAAAACAGTTTCTTCTCAATGCGTGGGAAGACAAAATGAAAGCAGAGATTGCCAAGCGCATAAAATCTGCTGAAGAAGAAGTTAAAAGTCGATCAGAAGAAAAAGCAAAAGAAATTCTTGTTGAGGCCATGAAACATGGTGCAACCGATTATGTTTCTGAGTTTACCCTTTCGACAATTTCACTTCCCTCAGACGACTTTAAAGGTCGTATTATCGGAAAAGAAGGAAGAAATATTCGGGCATTTGAACTAGCAACGGGTGTTGATGTTGATCTTGAAGAAGAGGGAGTCATTCGCATCTCGTCTTTTGACGCGGTTAAGCGAGAAATTGCACGTATCTCACTTGAGAAATTAATAAAAGATGGACGTATCCAACCACAACGTATCGAAGAAATTATTAACACAACAAAAAGTGAACTCGATAAGATTATGTTTAAAGCAGGAGAAGAGCTTGCACATAAAGTGGGAATATATAATCTTCCACAAGATGTTACCGCGCTTCTTGGACGATTCAAATATCGTTACTCTTACGGACAGAACATGATCCTCCACACGTTAGAAGAAACAAAAATTGGAATCGCTCTTGCACATGAGCTGAAAGCCGACGTTAACGTTGTTAAGCTTGGATGTCTCCTTCACGATATTGGTAAAGTAATTTCTGACAAGGAAGGGTCGCACGTTGACTTGGGTGTGGAGTTTCTTAAAAAGCACCGATTCCCGCAAAAAGTTGTTGACTGTGTTGCAGCTCATCATGAGGATATTCCATTTCCCTCTATCGAAGCAGTGATAGTCTATATCTCAGATGCAGTTTCTGGAGGAAGACCAGGCGCACGTCATGAAGACTTCGAACAGTATCTTAAAAGAATTAAAACAATTGAAGATATTGCAAAAACAAAAAAAGGCGTAAGAGACGTATACGCGCTTCAAGCAGGTCGGGAACTGCGTGTTATTGTGAAGCCTGATGAAATTGCAGATGATGAAATGACGGTTCTTGCCGAAAAAATTCGTGAAGAGCTTGAGAAGAAATTCGATGTCTTCCCAGGACAGATCAAGGTCACGATTATTCGTGAATCGCGAGCCGAAGCTGTAACAAAAATATAATAATTAACATACGCTTGATATCGAAATTATTCACTCCGTGGGCGTGCTCATCCATTAATTAATGGACTGCGCACCTCCCAAAGTCGTTCATAATTTGATATCTTCTCTTCATTTTTATATTCAAAATTCTTCCATAAAAAAATAAGGTTAGAACAGTCTATACTCCAAATACGATTTGATTTAGATTGATCTACTACGATATCTAAAGTGTAGATTGACATGAAGCGAAAAAAATACTATTCTGTGGTGGTTTATTTTGCTGTGATAGGCAAAGTAAAAAACCGTTTTAAGTTTACGTTGTTGGGAGGGGGTGAAATAATACATGACAAAAGCAGATTTAGTCGCACAAGTTGCTAAAAAAGCAGGTCTTACTGCAAAAGCAGCAAAAGACGCAGTAAACACCGTATTTGGTCAAATCACACAAGCAATGAAAAGAGGAGAAAAGGTAGTTGTTACAGGATTTGGTACCTTTATGGTAAGAAGAAGAGCAGCGCGCAAAGGAAGAAACCCTCAGACAGGTGCAGAAATTCAAATTCCTGCAACCAAAACACCAGGATTTACCGCTGGTAAATCTCTAAAGAGAACGGTTAAGTAATTCAAGCCAAGATACCCAGCTCTTCGCGAAAGGGCTGGGTTGTTTTGTCGCTTAATTCAAGTATAATCATACAGGAGTCATTTATGTTTAAAAAAGCACTCACCCCATTGCTTATTTTTCTATTTCTCGTTAGTATTCCGCCCCTTTTTTACCTGTTTAACTACTCGGATACAGTACTCGTTTCAGAAAAGAAAATAGTGTATGAGCTTCCCTATCCAGGAATTCTTCCTGACAGTCCTCTTTACTCAGTCAAACAAATTCGTGACAAAATGCTCGAAGCCATGACTCGCAAGAATATTGATAAGGCAAAGCTATATTTACTTATCTCAGATAAGGAAATCCGAATGACAGAGTTACTTGCCGAAAAAGGTAATTGGACGCTCGTTGAAAAAACGCTTATTTCGGCAACAGCGTATCAAGCAAAAATATATCCTCTTTTGAAAGTTGCAAAACAACAGGGGGACAAGCCAACGCTCGCATTAGTTGATCAACTTATCGCAAGTACAACAAAACACCGCGAAGTTTTTATAAGTCTTAAGAAGAACGCTCCTCAATCAATGCAGAAGTATTTCAGTAAATTAATAGAATATCAGAGCTCACTACTTCAACAACTTCCTACTTTTAAGTAATCCAAATAAAACGGGTATAAGAAGCAAATTTTGCTGCAAGGTTAGCCAGTAGTGATCGAAGAAGCCGGTTACCAGAATCACAGAACATAGAACGTAGAACGTGGAACTTTGTTTGTGCTTCAGAACGTATGTAATAAAAATTATTGCTAAAACAAAGCTTGCTACTACTCCAAGTTCGGCAACGAGCAGTATGAAGATATTATGAACTGGTTGAGTGAAAAGAAGAAAGAATTTTTGCGGAATATTATTTTGTGCGTAAAGATAATTGCCAAGCCCGGTTCCCAATAAAGGTGAATTGCGAATCACAAATACTGAATTATGAATTAATACAATTCGTTTTGAAATGGTCATTGGATCAGTTTGCGCGCGAATAAAAACAAATCCAAGTGCAAGGGGGACAATGATTGCGCTTAAAGTACAAGGAATGCATTTTCGATACTCTTTGCTAACAAAAAAACGCGTTATCAGAATAATAAAATACATACCGATTGCTATTTTTGAAAACGAAAAAAAAATAAGTAATGTGAGAATAAATTCAAATACTTTTTGAAGAATGTTGTTGTGATATTTTTGAAATGAAATAAAAGCGTAGAGTAAGAGAAAGTATCCTGCCATTGAGTTGGGATGAGAAAAGGTTGCGTACGGTCTTAAAAGTTCGACTCCGTCAAACGATGCTTTGGCAATGTCGGGTGTTGAAAGAGAAAGATATCTCTCGCCAAAATAATAATAAACTCCTTGGATAGAATGCTTTTGAACCATCTGTAAAACAGTAAGTACAAATTGAAATAGTGTTGAAACAAAAAAGCTTTTCCAAATGAGATTCCACTTCAACGGAGTTTTTATGAAAACGATAAAAATACTTATTAACTCAAGAATTTTGAGCCACCGATATGATGCAATCCAAGGTTCGATTGCAAAGCCAATGTTAAAAAATACAAAAATGAGAAAGACAAGAAACGAGCGATTCTTCAAAAATGAAATGATAGATCTAAAATTAAGAAGCGCAATAACAAAAACAAGAATATCAGTAATGTGTAATGTTGGCGCAAGATAATCAACGCGAACACCTCCGAGATATGAAAAAGGTAAAAAGAAATGTTTTCCAAACTGTGTTGGAAGAAGAAATATAAAAATAACGATGAACCAATTAGAAAAGCTTTGTTTGTTCCAACGTTTCTCCTTTTGTTTTTTCTGTTTTTTCATGATTATTAAAAATCTTTACAACTCCAAAGACTCCGTCAAATCCAGGGTCAACGTAGACTTCTCTGTTTCTGACAATTTCAATGGCGTTTCGTAAGTTTACTCCTCCAAACTTCTGAATGTCATCAAGCGACTTTTTGAGAAGAATATCAAACTCTGTACCAAATAACGAAGTAAGTTCAAGATATCGTGCAAGAGATTTGGTTGGTGAATGATTCATAATCTCCATGACTATTTCTTGAAGGGGGATAAGAGAGACAAACGGAACACGTTTCTTCTCTGTATCGTATACAAACGAAACACCGTTCTTATTTTTTAAAATCACCGTATCTTTTTCATGAGTGAGTGTTTTGTATGCAAGATCAATCACTCTGTTTTCTACACCAATGGTCAGCTTTTTTTTGCAGACCGGGCAGATTTCACCTTTTGCTTTGACATCTTGTGGCGAGTATTTAACACCACACACACGATGACCATTCCAGTGATATTTTCCCTCCTCAGGAAAAAATTCAATCGTATACCCAATCTTTAATTTTCCCTTCGGGTCTTTTTTTATCGCACCCACAATATCATCATACGAAAAATTTGAAATTTGGATTTTGAAATTTGAAATTTCGTTTTTGTTGGAAACAAAAACGGTGGCTTCTCGTCCAAGTTTTGGACCTGAGTGGGCATCTGAAAATGAAAGAATGGAACGTGACTCGAGCTCCTTAATCTGCCAGTTCATAAGAGGATCAGAAGACAGTCCCGTTTCAATGGCGTGGATATGCTTTGCCATATCACCAAAGCACTCGTCTATTGAGTCAAATCCAGACATAGATCCGTACAGTGAGAACCATGGAGTCCAGACGTGTGCCGGAATAATAAGCGCTTTTTCATCGATCGTAAATACCAACTCGGCAAGGTTGCGTGCCGAGATTCCAATAATTGGTCTGCCGTCTGATGAAAGATTTGCGCCCCTGCTTTTTAACTCTTTTATTATTTTTTCGCACGTTTGAATTGATGGAGAGAAGATAAGATTGTGGATTCGGTGACCTTTACCGTTCTGCGAATAGATACTTGAAATTTCAGAGGACAAAAGAAATCGTACATCTTGAGTATTGTCTTCAGGTTTTTTAAGCGCAA
Source organism: uncultured Gammaproteobacteria bacterium (assembly GCA_964356745.1). Classification (GTDB taxonomy): domain Bacteria; phylum Patescibacteriota; class Microgenomatia; order UBA1406; family GWC2-37-13; genus CAYHIW01. The sequence continues at coordinate 21,482 of CAYHIW010000012.1, forward strand.
AGATACCG
>CAYHIW010000013.1:0-21423 GCA_964356745.1 uncultured Gammaproteobacteria bacterium
ACACGAGTCTTGCAACGGTGAAACTTCTTTGGGAGGGGCCTGGTATTTCAAAAACTGTAATACCAAAAAACGTATTGAACCCTCTATAATAACTGATAGCGCATATGCAAATTCGGATTGATACGAGAATTTATTTGGCTCTCACGTTTTTGGTAACACTAGCTCTTTCATTTTTTGTATTTTTTATAAACAGATATCTTTCTCAGACGACATACGTACGATTATCAAATAAAAACAGTAACGCAGCAGAAACCTCAATGGTTTTGTATGTGTCTCAAAGTGGAAGCGATACTAATATCGGAACAATAACTTATCCTCTTCAACACATTACCACAGCCATACTAAAAGCTTCGCCAGGAGGACTGATTTTTGTACGTGCTGGTATCTATGATGAAGTTATTGGCGTAGTACCTAAACAGCTTACGATACAGCCGTTTTCCAACGAAGAAGTGTGGGTAAGTAGTCAGAACGGAAAACTGATTAAATTATGATATACTATGAGTCAAATGCCTCCATTAGAGATGCGACCTTCAGGATTAATTAGCCTTGCTGAATTCGTGCATAAAGCAGAAAATTTCAAGCTTTTTCAGGAGCCACTTAAAGAGGGTGTCGATCTTTTTGTTGGTGTAAATGAAGATTTGTCAGAATCGTCAGAATTGGATCATCGTACGAGACTTATTAAACTGGCAAAAGTTGGAAATCTTTTGGAAGACCAAGTAAATTATAGAATGCAAAATAGCGCTTTGGAACAAGTAGATGGTAAAATGGTGAGAATATTAGAAGCGAGAGTAATGAGAATGTTCGAATATGTATCAAGAGGTGGTAGTCCTGGGAGTAGGCACGAACAATTGGAAAGAATGATGGATTTTGAAAAAGATATCCTGAGCGAAAGAGAGCATTTCATATTAAAAATGATCTCAAGAGGAGTTCTTCAAAATAAGGGAAATAGATTTAGTTTTCCTGCCCACATAACAAACCATATCGAAGGTGCGTTTAGAATAAAAGGAAAAGAACATGCCAAGCCACAAGATAAGTCTGTTGTAAGAGATGATTTTTGGAAAGTATTACTGCTTTTTCCTTTTGAGACATATCAATAAATCGGAGTTGACAAACGAAAAAGAGGGCGATATACTTGGTTTTGATCCTCCTGATGAGATTCGCAGATTAAAAACTTTTTCTTTACGCTATCACTTGCAAGGGTAATCCACCATCTGGTGCGAAATGAGATAGCGTCTCCGACTTGATCGGAGCATATCTTCCCGTTACTTTGCAAAGGAAAAGTTTTATATTTCACGCTCATTGCGGAGGATCAATTACTTTCAAAACGATCAATTGAAACCCTAGAGCGGCTTTATATATTATTTATTAAATACTTCATTTTATGGAAGATAAAAAAGGTGATGTGCTTGACGTAAGCACGATGTTAGATACGATTGAAGAAAAAAATCTACCGGTTGGAGAAGAGGCGGCTGTAGAAGAAACAGTATCTCTTCAGGACGAAGGTACTCTCGAAGAACGTCTTAAAGATGATTTAAAATTGAGCTATAAAGCTCAGGGGATTTTAGATATTACCGTAGGAGGATATGGGTTTTTACGCCAAGATTACGCAATAAATCCAAGCAAAGACATCTACGTTTCAACTTCTCAAATTCGAAGATTCTGGCTTCGTCGAGGAGACGCAGTCGAAGGATTGGCTAGACCTCCGAAAGAGGGAGAGCGTTTTCACAGCCTTCTTCTTATTAAGAAAATAAACGGTAAGGAAATGTCAGAGGAAGAAAGTCGAACTCGAAGACAGTTTGATCAACTAACCTCACTTCATCCTGAAAAACAAATTAAACTTGAGACGACTCCAGAGGTTTTATCAATGCGAATTATTGATTTGATTGCTCCTATTGGTTTTGGTCAAAGAGCTTTGATTGTTTCTCAACCTAAGGCAGGAAAGACGACTTTCCTCAAAGAGATTGCTGAAGCAATAAGTGTTAACCATCCAGAAGCAAGTTTAATGGCAATTCTAATTGGAGAAAGACCAGAAGAGGTAACCGAAATAAAACGATCGATAAAAGGAGAGGTTGCAGCCTCAAATTTTGATGAGTCGCCCCGTCAGCAGGTTAAAGTAGCTAATTTAGGACTTGAGAGAGCAAGACGGCTTGTTGAGATGGGACATGATGTTATTATTCTTCTCGACTCCATTACTCGATTAGCCCGTGCCTTCAATCTTTCTGTTACAGGAAGCGGTAGAAGTCTGTCTGGTGGATTTGACCCATCAGCACTTTTTCCAGCTAAGAAGTTTTTAGGGGCCGCAAGAAACTGTGAAGAGGGTGGTAGTCTTACCATTATTGGAACAGCACTCGTCGAGACCGAATCACGCATGGACAACCTTATTTACGAAGAGTTCAAAGGAACGGGTAATATGGAGGTTCATCTTGACAGAAAGCTTGCAGAGAAGCGAATATACCCATCTATCGATATGGAAAAGTCGAGCACGAGACACGAAGAGCTCTTATTTGATAAGGATATTATCAAGAAGATAACGACACTTCATCGTATGCTTGGACTTCTCAACTCTGAAGAGCGATTGAGTGTTATGATCGAAAAACTCACGAAAATTAAGACAAATAAAGAGTTTCTAGACTCCCTCAAAAGCGGAAGCTAAATAGCCATGAAAGAACGAATAGGGGACGGTTCTTCACGTCGATTCGAGCGCGAGCTTAGTAAAAGAGATTTTCATGGTCTTGCTAGGACGGTTCGTACGATTCATTCATTATTTGAAGCCTCTTCAATAGTTCCTAAGAAAAATACCGAAGATAGGCTTGTATATCGTTTGGAAAGGACTTGGGATGACCAGTTAAAAAGCAGTGTTGCCATTTGTATGATTCACGACATAAAAGGGAGTTCGTGGAGAGTGAGAATTACAAAGGAGAACTATAAGGGATTAGAAGTAGTAGATCTCCTCAACTTACGTGTTGAGCAAGGCTTCTTTGATAATGTGTTTTCGTCAGAGCCAGATTCTCAGGAACAAGAAGACTTGATGAGTTGCTTTATCAAGCTTAAATATAAGAAGAGACCTTATGGCTCAAGAAGATTTTTAGCAAAATCGAAACAGACCAATGGAGCGCTTATCGCTGCAATGCCCCTTCTTCATGATGCAGTCCAAGTCATCAAACGCTCTTAACAGATTTGACATTTAATCTACAGATACTCTATACTACTACCTAGTATATGGTTACTCAGAGAATTAATCGGATTATTGGGCAGCTTCGTGGAATAGAACGTATGGTTAATACTAAACGTGATTGTCATGAAGTACTTCAACAGATTTCAGCTGTGAAAAAGGCCATAGACGGTCTTGCTAAGGAGTTGGTAGTCGAAGATATGTGTAAATACATGGCAAAAGATGAATCGGTTAAGATTCGCAAGGTTATTGATCGTGTAATGAGTACTTGATAGTGTAAAATGCAAAGTGCAAAGTGAAAAATTGATATGGAAAATATTCAAAACGTCATTGTAATTGGTGGGGGACCTGCCGGGATGGCAGCTTCAATTTATAACGCAAGGGCGGGACTCAAACCGTTTGTGTTTGGAGGATCACCGTACGGAGGGCAGCTTATGCTCACCTCTGATGTAGAAAATTATCCGGGGTTTGAGTCTATTCTAGGTCCTGAATTCATCGAAAAACTGCGACAGCATACTAAGAAATTTGGTACGACAATACTTGACGAAAACGTAGAAAGTGTCGACTTCACCAAGCGACCTTTTGAAGTAACGTCAGCCGCTTCTAAAAAAGTTTTTAAAGCAAGATCAGTGATTATTGCAACAGGAGCCAAGGCCTTATGGCTTGGACTAGAGTCTGAGACGCGGTTGAGAGGAAAAGGAGTCTCGGCCTGTGCCACGTGTGACGGGTTTTTTTTCAAAGAAAAAGTTGTGGCTGTGGTTGGTGGGGGAGATACCGCTCTTGAAGAAGCGCTTTTTCTCACTAAATTTGCTTCAAAAATATATTTGATTCACCGTAGAGATTCGTTTAGAGCCTCAAAAATCATGCAGGAAAGAGTTTTAAATCATGCAAAGATAGAGGTCGTTTGGAATACAGAAGTTACTAATGTACTCGGAGATTCTAAAGTTGAGGGACTTGAACTCACAACTCAAAACTTAAAAATTGATGGTTTGTTTGTGGCCATAGGGCACAAGCCAGATACAGAAATCTTTAAAAATAAAATCGAGTTAGATGAAAAAGACTACGTCAGAATATTTAAAAAAGACAATCTTACAACTTTAACTTCTGTAGAGGGTGTTTTTGCTGCAGGAGATAACGTTGACCATATCTACAGGCAGGCTGCGACTGCGGTTGGGATGGGAGTTGCAGCGGCAATTGACGCAGAGCGCTGGCTCGAATCTACTTAAGAAAATTGAGGGGATTGAGAATGCCGCCTCCTGATCGTACTTCAAAATGAAGATGTGTGCCTGTTGATCTTCCGGTTGATCCCATAACTCCTATCTGTCCTCCTTGATTTATTCCTTGTCCTGGTGAAACTAATATTTTTGACATGTGAGCATACAACGTCTGATAGCCGTTTGCATGGTCGATAATGACATGGCATCCATATCCAAACGGAATACAGCCGGCGAAAGTAACTGTTCCTGTATCTGCTGCGATAATGGGCGGTGCACCTGGATTTTGTATATCTAAGGCCATGTGATACCAGATTGGGTACTGACTTACGCTTCCCGAAGTTGGCCAGATAAAGTTTGAACTACCCTTGACTCCTGCTTGAATCGGTCCTGAATAGTATCCGGATGGCGCAATAGGTCTTGCAACTTCAACAGTACCATTTGGTACGATAAGCGTCTGTCCGGGAGTAAGCGAAAAGGTATCTAAATCAGCAAAGTCATTAAACGGAAAGTTTACGATGTTTTGAGCGTCAACGCGGTATTTTTTAGCAATAGCATAAATAGATTCACCCGAAGCAACTTTATGAACAACTCCAGTGACCGGTGGGACCTTGAGGATCTGATTAGGTTTTATTGTGTCTGATTTAAGATTATTTGCCCATTTAATAGTTTCTACACTCACGTCAAATTTTTTGGAGATTGAAGCTAGAGTATCGCCACCAAGAACGGCGTAGTCAACTACTTTATCTCGTGGTTTGGCAGAGATAATAGTGCCAAGAGAACCTTCGTAAGGATTGTATGAAACAACCGTTCCTTGCGAGGCTGTATTTTCTTGTAGTTCCCCTGAAAACAGATTGTTTTCAGCAATAATGGGACCTCCAATAATGGAAGCGATGACAAGGAGAAAAAAGGAGGTATTGAGCACTGAAGAAGAGTATTTACCCCGTTTTACTACTAAAATAGCAACAAGAAGATCCTTCGTACTCTCAAATGACTTTCCAAAATTGACAAGTTTAGAGACGATATAGTTTCTAAAAAAATGTATGAACTCTTGAAGCGATTCCATGCAACATCTTATTCTACCAAAAGTGAAGCTATTTTCGTAGTTGTTTTTCAAATTGTACAAGCGCCTGTTTTGCATCTTGACGGGGAAGTGCTTGTTTCATTGAGTTAATGGCTTTAGGCAGATTTTGCAGCCTGTAATAGGTCCACCCTAAGTAATACAATAGCTCCTTATCTTTTGAGTTAAGAGTGAGTGCTTTTGTAAAATAAGGCACCGCTTTATTAAAATCCCCAGTGCCATAGTAGGTTTTACCAATTTCAAAATAATAACGTACATTTTGAGAGTCAAGTTCTGCTGCTTTTTGAAATGAAGCTATAGCCCAATAGTCAGCTCCTTGAATGAATGTTTGTAGTGATTGGTAAATTTTGCCTAAATAAAACCAATTGGCTGAGTCTTGAGGATTGAGGATGATAAGTTTTTGACCTTCTAATATAGCTGTTTTTACAGCGATCGAAATGGTTAATCGATTCTGGTTTGTTAATCCTCCTCGTTGTGCAACAAGCGCAATTGGATCCTGTTTTTCCCTCAGTTGGTGAGCGATAAGAATATTGGTATTTGCAAACAAAACATGATGTCTTTCATTCGCAGAGTCTAAACTCAGAGCCTGGTACTGCATCTCACGTCTCTTAAAAAGATCGTTTACCTTCAACGATTTGTTAAAGATTATATCTGAATAGGCGATTCTCCCTATTCCTACAATCAATACGGTAAAACTTAAAACAGAGACAAAAGATAAAATAAATCTTTTTTTACCATTAAATTCAGTTGCAAAAATAAGCGTGATTAAAGCAAGAATATATACGATAAAAGAGTTTGGAAATATGATGGTAAAGCCGACAAGATATAGAGTTAAAGAAATAAGAAGTTTTTTATACGAGCTATAACGTTTAACCGCTATTGCATTGGTAATAACAACTAATGCGAATAGGATAAGCGAACTAGTCATGAATGGTTCGTATCTTCGCACATCAAAACTGAGCTTGAACAAAACAGGATGGCGAATGGCTAAACTTGTTATCGCAATAAGATGAACAGCGAGAGAGGCAAGTGTCAGTTTGGGTGTTGAGCGTTTTTTGGTAACAAGATGGGTTATCAATCCTACTCCAACATAGCCAAATAAGGCAAGAATTGGGAGAAGTTTTGAGGAGGGAATTTGTATAAGCAATACCATAATCGCAAGAAGAGATGAAACAAGCGTTATCATTTCAAGAAGTAATATTCTCATCGTTATTCAGGGACTGCCCAGGCAGTATTAACAAATACCATTATAGCTTTCTTTTCTGAATTCCAGTCATCTAAGGCTTTTCCAATCATGGTTCCTTGTTTTGTTGCTTTTTGAGCATACCCAGGAAATGTACTTGAGGATGTAAGGTAGTCTCCAGCAGTAATTGGTGTAGAATCAGGGGCAATTTTAACCGGCACTCTTCCCTTAAGGGCAACGGGCATAGGATTATCATTGGTTAGAATATTATTACCAACAGAGGTAAAGTCTTCATAGTTGTTCGAAACAACCCCAACAATTTTTTTATCATACGCAAGAGATGTTTTTTTTAGTGATCTAATACGATCGCCATTTTTAGTATGTACAATTTCGGAAGAAAGAGAGACGATATCGCCGTAGTCTACATTTTGAGCGACCGGATACATTTCGGCAAAATCAGCAGTGGATATACTATCACAGTCAACAATTTGTTGATTATCAGTTCCATTAACGCTACTGTGGCAAAGAGTGTTTGTTGTTTGACTTCCAGCAATATCCAAAGTTGTTCGTCCAGAAGTTATGTTTGATCCTGAGAAGAGGTCTCCACCAATTAATGTTTTTGAACTCTGAATAGTTGTGGTTTTATCAGTTATTGTTATTTGTTCAAGTCCGGACGTTAATAATTTAAGACTACCTCCGGCTTGAGTATTAAGAGTTAAATTTCCACCTTTTTGAGTTTCAAGAGCAAGATCTCCTACAGAAAGAATAGAAAAAAGAGCATCGTCAAGATTAGATTTAATCGAAGGTGATAAAGCGGAGATAGTTATTGTACCGCTAGCATCAATAATCGGTATGGATTTATTTTCAATTCCTGGCTTATATCCGCCAATTGACTCTGCTTCAATCGCAAGTCCCACGTTTGGAATTTTTCTTCTTGGTTTAAGTTCATAATCGTTATCGATGATTCCTCCCAAATATAGATCGTTATGATTGGTGAAAATAGAACCGTCAATTGGACTTCCACATGTTTTTCCTATAACTATGCTTACTTCTCCTTGTGAGTCTGGTTTTATTTTGCAATTCTCAGTTGAGTACAGGACAGTATCGGAGTTTAAAGAATCATACATCTTAAACAATACATTCCGACTTGAAATAAGAGGCGTGCCATTTTTAGTAAACAATTTTCCCTTAAACAAGATTGTTCTCGTTGTAATTAAATCAGAATAATTTGATGACTGATCATTTTTGGTACGTTCGTTAGTTATATGTATATTAAAAAGAAGTAGAGCTAGGCTTAAAATAGATAGAGCATAGTTAAATCCATTATGAAGGAGGAGGTGGCTTCTTTGTAATCCTTTAACAGGGTCATTTCTCAATGATTCATCGAGATTGCTAAAGGGTATTTGTTTTACATTGTCACCTAAATTTAGCCTTAAATCCTCGTTTTCCTTTGGTTTTAGTTGTGACTGATAATCTAGTTTTGTAACGTTAGTTAAGTTTGAAGAGGGATCCTGAACAATTTTGCTACTCTCAACCAGGAAATGACAGAATTTTCTAAGGCTTGATAGACGTCTATTAATAGTCGCGATAGGTAATAAAGAGTCGATCATATAGTCTCGAAATTCGACAAGAAGATTCTTTGAAAATAAGTTTTGAAGAGATTGTGCGTTGTCAGGCTGAGGTTGAGCAAAATTTTGAATCCATCCAAAGAAGTACCGTATATCTGATAGGTAGTTCTTTTGAGAAACTTTACTTATAGGTGGAGAAGAGATCTCAAGGTGCTTTTTAAATAAGGCCTCTAGATAAGCGACATTATACTCATTTCTCATACAAATTAATAATAAAGAAAATGATCTCTTAATGTCAAACGCTAAATTGATATAGAAAGATATATTTAGAGATGTAAATATAAGATAGCTAGAGCAAGATGAAATTACCCTATATAGTTATATAATTATATATAATTTAATTACCGTGAGATTTTTACAGAAGCTAAATAGATATAAAGATATCAAATATCCTATAAAGATATTATCTATAGTAATTTAAGGCATGAATGTTTCTTATAGAGCTAAATCTATCATGTTTTTTTACCATTTTAGGGTTAAGAGTGTTTTACCACACGAGCTCCCTTATTAGGAAGGTTTTTTTTAATTAAAGTTAATTTTGGCAGTTAATTTTTTTCTCTGATAAGTTTATTTATTTTCATTTTGCTTTACCAAAGTAGCTTAATTAATAAATTTATTACGTCAGACGTAAATTGATATTTTGTATTATTGATAGTAATTAAAAATTGCAGGCCTAATAGATTTATAATAATTGGACTTGACATTAAAAGTAACGACTGATACATTTTTACTATTATGGGAGTAAAAGAAAGACGAACGAAAATATTACTAATGCTTTTCTTACTTCATGATACAGGCGGTGGATTAATTTCATTCCAAGATCAATATCAAATTATTTTTGATCTGTCCTTTAACCTTAAAACAAAGAAGACGTTGGCTCAAATGGTAAAGGATGTGGTAATAGAGGAAGATATAGAATTAAAGGCCTATAAGTTATCAAGTAAGGGATATTTGGAGCTTTCTCTCAACTTTCCATTCGTCCGTTTTTTAACTAGTAAATGGGATAAAAAGTGGAGAATACTCTCATATGAAATTCCGGAAAAGAAGAGAGATCTGAGAGATAAGCTAAGAAGAGAGCTTGCGGGGTGGGGACTTGGGCCATGGCATAGATCTTTCTGGATTACGCCACATCCTATTATTGAGCCATTACAGGGCCTTGTTGGTGGGAAGGAGGAGCAAGAATATATACAGGCCTTTGAGGCTGAACATGTTTTTGGCGCTCCTGAAATACTGATTGAAAAAGTTTGGGGCAAGGTGAGTCTAGAAAAACAGTATAGAGAGCTGTTTAAGAAGTGGCACTTGACCCTTTCTCAAGATCTAGACAAGATTTTAAAGTTAAAAAAGGTTGTCTCAGACTACATTGTAGTTCTAAAAAACGATCCTGGGCTGCCTGAAGAGATTTTAGGTTCAGGCTGGATTGGATTTGAGGGATTTCAAATCTTTAAAGAAATCAGAAGCATACTCCTTTCCTAAAATAATTTAACTTCTCCTTTATTTAGTTTGATTTTTATATCTCCATTAGTATCCGTCCGTAATATTTTTGTGTTTGTGGCTCTCAGAATTTGCAGTACTTCTTTTGATGGATGATGGTAACTATTGTTTTTTCCACTACTTATCAGAGATAGGATAGGGTCTGCTAACTTGACTGTTTTACTGTTTAACCCATACCTTGAGCCATGATGAGGCACCTTTAAAACATCAATATCAGTTATAGACTGTTGTGACAGTCTATTTAAAATCTTGCTTGTGGTGTCTCCAGTGAGGAGAAACCTTACTTTCTCATCGGTAAAGGTAAAGATGAGTGAGCTCTCATTGAGATCAAAGTTACTCTCTGGGCTTCTAAATAGACTACCACTGATTAAACTGGAGTGTAATTCGATAAAATTCCTATCCGGCCAAAGGAATATTAGCCTCGAATCATGGATAATAAGTTGATCTTGAGCGTATGCAAAGTAAATGGGAATTTTCCTCTCTTTCAATTTTTCAAGAAATGAGAGGTATGTCTGTCCCTTATTTGTAACAGGATTAGTAATAAACTGATCGATTTGATAGTGGTTTAGCACGTTGAGATAACCCCCATAGTGATCTTTTTGTGCATGAGTAAGGATGGCAAATTCGATTTTTTTGTCAAAAAAAGGCATATATTTTCCAAGACAATTAAGTATTTTGCTTGATGGACCAGCGTCAATGAGCATATCGATCTTATTGTTAATGCGAAGATACATACCATCTCCCTGCCCGACATCGCACATAACAAAACGTGTATTATTGTCGAATGTACTGTTTTGAAAGGCTAAAACAATAATGACTCCTGCAATAATCAGTGAGAGGACAATTTCTTCAACTTTAATACCAAGCATTATCGTTAGAATTTATAATAGCCAATCGTTATTCTCGAAAGAAACACAACCACAAGATGTATGTATTCAAGAAGTCCATAAAGAATATATGAAGGAATGATGCCGAGCGAATTATGAACAAACCCTAATAGAACTGTAACAAAGCCTAAAATCATAATAAATGGAATAGTAAAACCTACAAAAACATTGCTAATAGGCGCTAAAAACGACATCTCTCTGAAGTAGAAAAAAATGATAGGGGTAGTGAATAGGTATGCGCTTAGTGAGGTCTTGAACTCTTCAAAGAGGAAGTTCGTGTATTTTTTGGGTTTTTGTTCAGATAAGTTTAACTGATATTTATTCGATAATAGCATGATACCAAAGGCCGCAGAGAATGAAAGTTGGAAAGAAATACTAAATATCCAATCGGGCTTAAAAACAGCAATGATAACCAAAGATAAAAAGAGTAAATATAACCCCTGCTTTGTTCTTCCAAAAAGTGGGGCCATAATCGCAATTGATCCCATTATAGCAGCGCGTACGATAGGAGGTTTTGGTCCAACAAATAAAACAAACGATACAATAACAGCCAATATGATACAGATAGATAGTCTTTTTTCGAGTTTCGAAGTTGCATGTGCAACAATAGAAGCAAGAATGGTAATGTTCATACCCGAAAGAACGACGATATGAATCAGACCAACCTGTTTTAGCTGAGTATAGAATTCATTATTGTGAGGTATCTCGATACCAAACAGAATCCCGTTAAGAAGAGAAGCGTGTGGTTGAGGGAGGTAAGAGTTGATAATTGCGCTAAAACGTGCAAGAAGGTCCATTATTCTGCTGAAATTAACTCTTTGATCTTATCGTAGACGCTGTTTGCTACGATTTTTTTATCTCTTAATTCTTCAACTGAAGAGTAGGGTTTATTATCAATGATTTTTTGAGCGGTTTTTTCACCAATCCCGGGTAGCGTATCAAGCTCTCCAAGGAGCGCTGTATTTACATTAATTCTGATAGAGTTTGATTCTGTATGATCGATAGAATTAACTGGTGGAACGGTAATGGTTTTGGTTTCCAATATACAGGAGCTTTGTTTTTCTGTAGTACTTAAATAAGTAAATAAAGATACTCCACAACTAATTATTGCGATCGAAACAAAAAACAGTTCAAGCTTATACGAACTAATTAATTTTTGCATAAGATCTAAGTTATAAGCTACAAGTTACAAGATTAGAGGTCAACGGACTACAGTCTACAAAATTTAAATTAAGAAGATTGAAACGGGCTAAAAATGACGATAGCGGTGTAGTAAAATTACTATATCTAGTTATTACTTAGTGTATAGTATTTGGTATCTGGTATTTGGTATTTGGGGTTATGTGTTACAATAAACCTAAATGAAAACAAAGCAAATAGCTAAGCCAGGATTTTCGGGGGATCTTATTGAAGAACTCAAAAAGGTAACATGGCCAACACGAAGAGAAACGATTCGACTTACCTTGGTCGTTGTAGTAACCTCCTTGATTATTGCGGTCTATGTGGGTATAATTGACGTGGTGATGGCGAAAATTCTCGAACTTATCACTAAAAGATAATTACTCTTACCTATGGATATTCCAGTTCAACCTGAAGAAAAAAAAGTAAATATTTCAGTTCCTGACGAAGTCGAGGAATCCTCTGTTGCGGCATCAATACCTAATGATAATAGAAAGTGGTACGTTATTCATGTTAAGACAGGTTACGAGCAAAGAGTCAAACACGCGCTCGAGCAAAGAATTAAAAGCTTAAGTGTTGAAGATCGTATTTTTGACATTATTATCCCAACTCGTGACAGTGTCGCTGTTAAGAAAGGGAAAAAAACAAAGATAACCGAGAAGGTATTTCCAGGATACGTGCTTATAAAAATGATACTTGATGACGATTCGTGGCTTGTGGTAAGGACAACGGAAGGAGTGACGGGTTTTGTAGGTGCAGGTCTTAAGCCCACTCCAATCTCTGAAAAAGAAGTACAAGCTATTATGAAGTTTGTTCAGCAAGAACAGCCGAAATTTAAAGCAAAATTCTCCGTTGGAGAAGCAGTCAAAATCACCGAAGGTCCGTTTTCAGATTTCCTAGGAACTATCGAGGCGATTGATGAAGATCGTGGTAAAGTAAGAGTTTTAGTATCAATTTTTGATCGAGAAACTCCGGTCGAACTAGACTTTCTACAAGTAGCTAAGTTATAAAAAAATGGCAAAGAAAATTAAAACACAGTTAAAGTTAAATCTTCCTGCAGGTGAAGCAACTCCTGCGCCTCCTGTTGGACCAGCCCTTGGACAACACGGTGTCCCAATCATGGAGTTTATTAAAGACTATAACGCCAAAACCGCACAACTTAAAGGACAGATTATTCCGGCAGTTATTACTGTTTATGAAGACAGATCATTTACATTCATTACAAAACTTCCCCCGGTTGCTGCAATGATTATGAAAAAACTGGGAATACAAAAAGGATCAGGAGTGCCAAATAAAGAAAAGGTTGCCAAGTTAACCAAAGTTCAGATGGAAGAAATTGCAAAAGAAAAAATGCCGGATTTGAATGCTCATACGGTTGAGTCAGCAATGAAAGTGGTTGCAGGAACAGCACGATCAATGGGAGTGGAGGTAGAATAATATGGGAAAAATTAGAACAAGAACGCTTGGTTTAGAAGAAGTTGAGAAGAAGGAGAAAGAAGAGCAGAAGAAGAAAAAAGTCGAGAAGGCTGTAAGTAAAGTAAAGGATGAAGGTCAGAATGAAGAAAAAAAAGAGACCAAGAAAGCAGTTAAATCAAAAAAATCGACTACCGTGACGCAGAAAAAGCGTGGAAAGAAGTATGTTGCTGCAAAATCATCCTTAGATAAGGCATTAAATAGAAAACCAACCTCAATAACCGAGGCACTCAAACTTCTTAAACAGATTAAGTATGCAGGGTTTGATGAGTCGATCGAGCTTCACATGAATGTAGTAAAAGAAGGTCTTAAAGGAGAGCTTAATTTCCCTCATTCTATTGGTAAAAAAATAAGAGTAGCTATTGTAGATGACAAAGTCATAGAGAAAATAGATGAAGGTAAGATTGACTTTGACATACTCATCTCACATCCATCATTCATGCCAAAATTAGCCCGCTATGCTAAGGTTCTTGGTCCAAGAGGTCTTATGCCATCGCCCAAGGTTGGAACGATCACTGACAAGCCAGAAGTGGTTGCTAAGAAGTTTGAGGGTGGGTTGGTTCGATGGAAAACCGAGGTAAAAGCACCACTTATTCATCAACTCATTGGTAAGGCGTCATTAGATGACAAGATGATTACCGAAAATGTGAAAGTTTTCATCAACGCAGTAGGTAGACCAAATATTCAAGCAATCTTCATAAAGTCCACCATGAGTCCTTCAATCCAACTCGACATCGAAACAATCTAAATCTTACTTAAGTTTGAACCAACGTTTGGCGAGGCTGTAGATAATAACGGCTGCGTCTTGTACCGAGAGGTTTGGGCCTGTTTTAATGACCATGTCATAATGATGTGCTTTGCGAGAGTCATGTTGAAATACGGCTTTGGTAAATTCCAAGCGTTTTTCATCCTTGAGCTCAACAAGTCGAGTCGCCTTGACGAGAGATAGTTTTTCATACTTCATAATCGTCTTAATTCGGTCTTCGGTATCTCCAACGATGCGCACTTTAAGGGCTTTTGGGAAAAGATAATTCGCTCCTCGACCAACAATAATAGCATTCCCTCGATGTCCAATAGCAGAAAGAATTTTAACGAGTCCTTTTGTATAGGTACTTAGGTTTACATACCGTTTACCAAAAAAGTCTCCGACCACTTCATCTATCATTGGAATACGACTTTCATCAATCTGTTTAATAAGCTTTCTTTCTAAATGTGTTTCTTTGGCGATTGAGCTTACAATCTCATCATGAAACACTTTCCAGTCACCACCAAGTTTTTTTTCAACAAGTTGTGCGATAACGCTCCCACCTGTACCAAACTCTCTTGAGATGGTAATGATTGGAGGATGATCGGAATTGTCAGAATAGGCGCGTTTCACAACGTTTCCCAAACGAGAGATGAGGAAATTTCTATTCACTAACTCGAATAATCTTTTCATAGCCACTTTATATCATAGTCCTCAATTGCAAAAATTCAAGTGGTTTTGTATCATGAGTTAATGCCAAAAGAAGACTATGGAGAGCTTTGGGACTATCTTTCACAAGCACAGAAAGACTTACTTATCGAAGGTGAATTTCTTAAAAATGACGTAATCAAAGACGTAAAGTATGTTTTCAAAGATTATTCATTTCTTGTTTTCCCCTTTGCCAAAGCATTTGAAGGATTTTTAAAACAAATTTTTAAAGACGTTGGATATCTTTCTCGTCTCGACTACATATCGGATCATCTACGACTAGGCAAGCTTCTTTCTCCCAATCTCATCGGTAAACTTGGCGATAGATCTCTATATAAACAGTTAGAAAAAACAGAAGGAAGGGAGTTTGCAGAACGAATCTGGTTGACGTGGAAAGAGGGACGCAATCAGGTATTTCATTATTTCCCCCATAATTATAAAGCGTTAACGTTTGAAGAAGCAGAAGATATTATTAACGATATGAATGCGGTCATGAAAGAAACATATCTTAAATTACAAATTCCAAAGCTCAAAGAATCAAAACAAGCATGAGGGTTTATTTTGTACGCCACGGTGAGAGCGAACTGAATGCTGTAAACATTCATCAATCTCCCCATACAATATTATCTAAACGTGGCATTCAACAAGCGAAAACAGTAGTGAAGAGATTTGAAAAAATTTCGATAGATCTCATCATAACGAGTGAGTATAAAAGAGCTCAAGAAACCGCTAAGTACATTGCGCAAAAACTACAAAAGCCAATTATTATATCCCCATTGTTTGTAGAGAGAAGGCGCCCTTCCGAGATAGTTGGAAAATCGATTGATGATCCAGAGGTTGTAAAAATAAGACAACTTCTTCACAAAAATGCAGACAATGTTGATTGGCGATACTCCAATGAAGAGAATTTTTTTGATTTGATTGAGAGGGGTAAAAAAGCAATACATTTTATAGAAGAACAAAAAGTAGACCATCTTCTTATTGTTTCGCATGGAGGATTTATTAAACTTTTGATAGCTCTCTTTTTATTTGAAGATGCACTTACGGCAGATATGTACAACGCGCTTTATCACAAGTCAAAAATTGACAATACGGGAATTACTGTTTTTGAAACTGATCATCATAGGTTGAATGATTATTCTTGGAAGTTGGTTACCCTAAATGATAGGATACACGTGACATGAAAAATAAATTACTTAGTCAGGGAGTTCCATTAATTTTAACGGTCGTAGTATTTTTTATACTTTCCTTCGCTCTTTATCTTCTCATTCTTTTCCTTAATGAATTCTCACACACTGATATTTTAACCAAGATAAAAATTGAAGATGTATTGGTTGGGCTTACTATCTATATTAAAACGTCCGTGGACTTCGCCATTCTCATTGGTAACTTAATGGCAAAATATAATGGCTGGAAAAATAGAGTAGCTATAGAAATTGGAACGGCGTTTGGAAATGCGTTGGGGACAATGATCGTTCTGATTCTTTGGAATATCTTTCGAAGTATTGAATGGCTCCTGGTTCTCATGATTATAATTGCGGCGTTCGTACTTCTCAAGCTTGCAGAAGAAGGTCTAGAACATGCAAAAGAAACAGATTCATCCTTCCCGTTATGGGCACAAAAATGGATTAATACGTATGATAAGATCTTGCGATCGATCAATAGTTCGTTATCTCCGATTCTGCGCTATATTATTCCTAACTTAAGCATGAAGCCAAAGCTGAATCTCACATTCTGGGGACTATTTGCTTCGTCTTTTACCATTCCTTTTATTCTTGGACTTGATGACTTCGCAGGTTACGTGCCACTTTTCAGCATTGTTAATGTTTTTGGATTTGCGATCGGAGTTTTTGCCGGACACATGCTTTTGAACCTTGCATTATTTATTTCTCCAAACAGAACCATCAAAATAGTCAAAAATGCCTTTATTTCCCTCATAGGAAGCATTGTTTTTGTGGGTCTTGCCGTGTGGGGATTCTACGAAGCTTTCAAAATTCTCCTCGGCGCACATTAAATCTCAAAATAAAGCTTTCGAAGGTCGTTAATTGTTTTCAAAATCTGTTTTATAGTTACGGTTGATTCACCTTTGATTCGTGGGTAATGATGTACGCCAAGTTCTTTAATTTTGACACCCTTTTTTATCGACCGTATCATAAGTTCAGCGCTTACAAAAAAACTATCTGACTTAAACGGAATCGATTCGACAGTTTTACGCCTCATTAATTTAAATGCGCAGTCAACATCACGGATTGGAAGTTGAAATATGAAACGTAGGATGCGGTTGTAGACACCTGAAATAAAGACTCGTCTTGGTGCATCAGCACGCTTGAGTCTTTTGCCAATGACATAGTCATAATCTTTGGTAAACGGAAAGAAACCAACAAGTTCGCTTATGTCAAACTGCATATCTGCATCGGTGAAAAAAAGCCAGTCGTATTTTGCTTCTTTAATTCCGGTTTTCAAGACAGCTCCATAACCTTTATTAGGTGAGTGGGTTATAACGCGGATTCTCTTGTCTTTTTTTGCTAGTCGATTAAGAATAGTATTCGTAGAATCAATCGATCCGTCATTAACAGCCAAAACTTCAAGATTTTTTGTTATTTTCTCGGCTTTTTTAAGAATGTTAAGTATCGACTCTTCAATAACTTCTTCCTCGTTGAAAATTGGTAGGATAATTGAAAGATCCATAATGAAGTATTTTACTCGATGATGAGATTTTTTACCGCCTGAATAATTGCTTCAGAGTCGATTTCATAATGATGTAAAAGCTCTTTGGTGGAACCGGAGCGGGGGAGGGACTTTACACAAAGATGTTTGCATTTTGAGCTGGGGATGTTGTAGCGAGTAAGATATGAGCCAATAGCTTCTCCAAGTGCTCCATAAGGATAATGATCTTCAACGATCACAATGGGAAGGTGTGCAAACTGTTTTACACGTTCATAATCAAGAGGTTTTATAGAATACATATCGATAACAGCGATGTTAATGTCGTCTTTTTGTAAAAAATCATATGCTTTGAGCGTTTCATGAACTGATATGCCACAAGCAAAAACAACAGCTTTATCTTTATCGCTCTGATGAAGAATTTTGGACTCACCAATGTTGAATTCTTCGGAATCTGAGTAAATTACGGGGGTTTTTGGTCGAATAGTTCGGATATATCCGATTGTTTTTTCCTTAATGAAGTTTTTCATGAGTTTAATGGTAGATATCGCATCTGACGGCTGGATAACAACTGAGTTAAGAATACTTCTCATCATTGAAATATCTTCAAGTCCCATCTGTGAAGGACCATCTTCGCCGATTGAGATACCCGCATGTGAGCCACAAAACTTAATATCAGCGTCTGAGTACTGCGCCATTCGGATCTGATCAAGTCCGCGCGATAGAAATGCGGCAAAGGTTGAGGCGAAAGGATGAAGTCCTACTTTGGACATGCCAAGAGCAACCGAGATCATGTTTTGTTCGGCGATATACATTTCAAAAAAACGATTGGGATAAGCGCTTTTAAACTTTTCGGAATAGGTTGAGTTAGAAGTTTCGGCATCAAGCACTACAAGGTTTGGGTCGGTTTGGCCTAACAAAACAAGTGCGTCTCCATATGCTTCACGAGTAGAGTAGAGTTCTTGTAGCTTGTAACTTGGAGCTTGTAACTTTTCTTCTTGCCTTGATTCATCATTCATAATTCGTAATTCATCATTGCTCTGAGGTTTTGCGATTTGACCGTTGAGTTCGAGATTAACTTCTCCGATTTCTTTGAGTGAATCGGCCAACTGTTCTTTAGGGATTGGTTTACCGTGCCAGTTTTCTTGATCTTCAAAAATAGAAAATCCTTTACCTTTTACTGTCTTTGCAATTATCAGCTTTGGTTTGGTATTTGGTATTTGGTATTTGGTATTTTCGAAAAGATTTTGGTATGTTTCTAAAATCTTTTCGATGTTGTGGCCATCTTCAATTATTTCGACGTGCCAGCCAAAGGATTCTGCCCGTTTTGCATAGGTTTCAATATCCCAACCAAGCATGGTTTCACCACGCTGTCCGAGTCGATTAACATCAAGAATACCAATTAAATTAGAGGTTTTATAATGTGAAGCAAGTTGAAGCGCTTCATATATTTGTCCCTCTGCAAACTCACTATCACCCATCAGCACGAAAATTTTTGGAATAACTTTTAGCTTTTCACTTTTAGTTTTTAACTCAAGACCTAGCGCCATTCCGAGTCCGATCGATAGTCCCTGTCCAAGAGAACCAGTTGCAACGTCTGCGTATTTGAAGCGCGGAGTAGGGTGTCCTTCAAGTGGAGAACCATATTTACGAAGAGTGAGTAATTCTTCTCTCGTGACTACTCCAGCAGCTTGATAGATCGAATAAAGGAGAGGAGAGGAGTGTCCTTTTGACAGAATAAATTTGTCATTATTCAGTTCATGTGGAGACTCGAGGTTTTGTCTAAAGTAACCTCCAAAAAAAAGAGTTGTCAAGAGTTCGACCGCAGATAATGCAGAAGTTGCATGTCCGGATTGAGCTTCTGTTGTTGATGTTACAATATTGTAGCGAACAAGTTTAGCAAGTTGTTTCAGTTCATCTACAGAAGTCATAATTTCATTATATAATATGAGTATGCCAGAAGGATCACCACCACCAGGAATTCCAAGAACTTTTACGAGAATCGCTGACGAACAACATTTGGTTACTGACGGCAGTCGATTTTTTAAAGAAAATAAAATAGCAACAGAGCAAGTTCTTGGGTTTTTTCAGAGAGCGCTTAAAACCAAAGAAGGTGAGCCTGTACCAAACTGGGCGTGTTTCGGTTCATATCTTCCGGATTACCAAAAGATTGGATCTCAAGATCAAGCAGTCATTGACGCCTATCTTCAGCGTGAGTCTGCAGGGTTATCAACTTTTATGCAAGATAAGTTGGGTCTAACTACTGGCAATGTAATAATTCCAATACATAAGAGAGATCATCCTAATGAATTTGAGATTTGGATGTTTAATTTAAGTGATGAACAATTGAGAGCCGTTCAAAGCACAATGGAAGATCTTGAAAAATCAGTTAAAACCAAAGATCATACGGGATTTTCATCTACGATTGGCTTATTTACCTCTGCTGATTCTCAAGCTAATGTGATAATAGAAAATGCAAGACGGGAAAATGGTGATGCTGCTCCAGGTGTTATCGCTCAAATTCGGCATGAAATGGTTTCTAATAGACTCGCAAGAGAAGATCGTTTGAAAGGTGACTCATCAGAAGAAGCTCACAGACAGAGAATGAGATTGAGAGAGTTGTTTGATATGGGTCATGGCATGGAAAGTGCAAAAAGAATTTTAAATGAAGAAATAATGCGAAGTATGGCGCTTGATGCGGTTGGGAGAGAAAAAGAACGAGCAAATAAAGCAGAAGAAGTTGCGATTAAAGACGCTCTCACAGGAGTCTATTCAAGAAGATTTTTTGATGAGGCAATTCATCAAGGATTTGTTGAAGCTGAAAGAAATAACGGGAGTTTAACGTTACTTATGGTTGATGGGGATCATTTTAAAAGCGTAAACGATCAGTTTGGTCATCAGGAAGGAGATAGGGTTTTGCAAGAAATTGCACGTGTGCTTGGCGATAGCGTACGTGAATCAGATACGGTTGCGCGTTATGGTGGTGAGGAATTTGCAATTATCATGCCTAATATGCATAAATTATCAGAAGCTGATAAAAACACGATTATTGATCGTGTTAATGAAAATATCAGAGCGCGTGTAATGTTGCCTAATGGAAAACCCATGACTATTAGTATTGGAGTTGCAACTTATCCAAATGGTCAAGCAATTGGATCGCCAACCGAACTGATTGGGAGAGCTGACGCAGCTTTATATCAAGCCAAAGAAGATGGGAGAGATCGGGCGGTAGAATTTGGTAGGGACGGTCAATTTTCCAGAGTTGAGGTATCTCCTAATGCTTGACCGAGTTCTTTTGCTTTCAAAACTCTTCTCATAATTTTTCCACTTCTTGTTTTAGGTAAAGATGTAACAAATTCAATTTCGTCAGGTGTTGCAATTGGGCCAATTAGTCTACGAACGTGTTGCTTAAGTTCAGCTTTCAGTTCTTCCGTTGGTTCATGACCAACTCTTAAGATTAAAAATGCTTTTATTGCTTCACCTTTTATTTCATGAGGCTTACCAATAACTGCGGCTTCTGCAACTGAGGGGTGTGCAACAAACGCACTTTCAAGTTCTGCAGACCCGAAACGGTATCCGGATACTTTAAGTACGTCATCATTCCTTCCCAGAATCCAGAAATATCCATCTTCGTCAACTTTTGCGGTATCTCCTGTAAAGTAAACGCCCGGAAACTTACCCCAGTAAAGTTCTTTGTATTTTTCTGGATTTTTATAAATATCTTTCATCATTGAAGGCCATGGATTTTTTAATATTAAGTATCCCTGTTGATTTGGACCGACTGGATTTCCTTTTTCGTCAACAACAGCAGCATGAATTCCAGGGAACGGTTTAAATGCTGAGCCTGGTTTAAGCGCAACGGATGGGAATGGAGTAATGATGTAGGCGCCTGTTTCTGTCTGCCCCCACGTATCCATGATCGGGCATTTTTCCTTACCAATCACTTTGTAGTACCACATCCAGGCTTCAGGAATAATAGGTTCACCAACGCTTCCTAA
>CAYHIW010000014.1:0-20949 GCA_964356745.1 uncultured Gammaproteobacteria bacterium
AAAATAATGGCGTACACGTTAAATAATCAACCAAGTCTTAAACCAATAAAACCCGCAACGGTTGTGAGCCGCTATGTTTGTGTTCAGACAGGCGCAGTTTCTGGCACGCCAAATCCAGCAGACGCTCCAGCGGGTAGCTGTCCTACCCGATTTGAGTACTTTATTAAAGGAACCGAAGGAAAAGCAATTGGCGAAGCTATCAAGACAGAACGAAAACAAATTCCGGTAACCAAAGATACTGATAAGTATATAGAGAACCCCAATCCTGGTGACTCAAATATTGAGATGAAAGAAAAAACCATAATGATTGACGGAACTTCAACCTTCTGCGTTGACTGTGCGGGCGACCAACCAAAGCCATCAGTGACACCTACTCCATAGTTTGTGTATAATAATGATTCATGTCAGAACGTCCTAGATTTTTTACGCGCAGAAAAGTACTTCAAATTGGTACTATTGGAGCAGTTGGTGCTACGGGATTAGTAAAAGGAGTAGATTGGCTTGCAGATAGAAGCGGTGATAGGTTTGCCGACTCTGCAGCCGATACTTTGGAAAGACGCGTTAGAAGTGGTGACTTCGCAAAACAGCAAATTGCAGACTTCAAAAGATACGCTAGTAAGGAAGACTGGCAGCAATTTTTGGGCCAAACCTTTGTTGACAGCGGAATTGACGCAGAAACAGTTCTTGAAATATTAAAAGATCCTCATTCATACGCAGAAGGGACGCATAAAGAAACAGAACATGGGTCTTCGGATATTTCTTGTATCGCCGAAGGCGCTCCCGAACCTGAAGAAAAATAATTCTATAACCTTCTATATAGTATAATTAACATGTAAGCTAGGCTCGTTAGCTCAGCGGTAGAGCGACCGTTTCATAAGCGGTAAGTCAGAGGTTCGACTCCTCTACGAGCCACACATTAAAAAACTCTCAGTCTCTTGTGTAGAACATACTCATTGCTCTTAGCTCAAGTTCTTCAATTGGCAAATAATCAGACGCGTCTCTAAATCCACTCAAAAAAACGAACGAAATTATTAGGAAATTTTTTAGTACTCGCGCAAAATCGTGTGGTTCGTTTGGCATCTCTCCTAGAAGTCTAGAATCGTAACATAATTGATAAAGACGTTCATCAAATTCTTGTTGATTCGTAGGAACGAAGCCCACCCCAAATAAATCACCACAAGGATCTCTTTCTAACCTGTAGTGCAAAAAAAAGGAGAAAATTGCCACATTTGCAAGATCTGGATCGTCTCTCATCTGCCATACCGCACTAAGAGTACCTAATATGCGCTGAGCTGGACTTGCCTCTTCGTCATCTTTTTTTATTACGACTTCATTTATACCTTTCCATGATTCTTCATACAATTCTCTTACACGTACATTTCTCTTTTCTGCTGTAATAAGACCGAATTGGGGTAAACGATTCTCAAAACCACTTATACCATATTCACGAACAATACTACCGGCTTTCATTAAAGAAAGAGAGCGATCTCTTGGATCTATGCGTTCTTTTGACATATGGAAGAGTAGAATAGCATAACTATAGGATATCGTCAACTTTCTGACATTAAGTTTTTAATTCAGCTCAAATATTTCAATTAATTACTGAAAACTGCTTTTTTGGTCATTTTTGGATCGTCGTGACGATCCGTTTCCAACCGCGGGGGGTTAGAATTGGCCTCAACGCACCTCGTAGGTGCGCGTTGGCAGGAAGGGACTAAATTTTAGGAGGAAATCCTACGGAACGCCCACCCAAGTTGGCGCTGCAACGCGAAATCCTCAGAGGCGAACGCACACGCAGACAGCCGTCAAAACGGAAGCGGGCAAGAACTACATAACCACCGTAGCGAGAACCTAAGAGACGAACGTAGGTTGACACTTCATCTAGATATTGTCCTGTAAGAAACTTGCTATCTTGTGAGGCTATTATGTATTCGGTAGCGTTCATGCCTACCCTACCTTGACTTTCAATTATGGTCTGTAGTTCGTCTTCGGTGATGTTCCTGTGAGGAGCGTTGATAGACGTATCATAGTCAAACCATCCATACCTATCAACTTCATTGGCTACGGTGTTACCTTCTCGTACGCTAGGACCTCTCATCTGTGGCCAGAGAAGAGCGAGAAGATGTCTATCTTGTTGAGTTGATAGACTTTCAGGAAGATATCCTACTCTTCGTCCTTCTTGTTCTAACTGAGCAAGTTGTTCTTGAGTATAAGGACAGTCAACAACTGAAAGATCAAGATCAATTCCTTTTTTATGAAGAGTTCGTTGTCTTACTTGCCATATGGTCTGAAATAACTCAGTTACGATTTCGGGGCTGGTTGGAGCAATAAACTTAAAAGCGTCTTCTAGACCTCGCTCTTTTGACATATAGAAGTGGAGTATAACAAATTTCGTATATATAATACATATATGGCAGAGATTGATCTTTCGATTGTGATTGTTTCGTACAATACGAAAAAGGCTACTCTTGAGTGTATTGACTCTGTCGTCAAATCTCTCAAAAACTCTAAACTAAACTACGAGATCATCGTCCTTGATAATGCATCAACTGACGGCTCATTGAACGAATTGATGAATTACGAATTACGAATTACGAATTTGAAGGTGGTGGAGAATAAGGAGAATTTGGGATTTGGGAGAGCGAACAATCATGGCGTTAAGCTCGCAAAAGGAACCTATGTCTTGCTTTTAAATTCGGATACCATTGTTTTAGATAATGCCATCGAAACGCTATTTCGAAAGATTGAATCAGACTCAGACGTACACTTTATCGGTGCAAAACTATTAAATTCGGATAAGTCTCCTCAACCATCTTGCGGACCCTTTTACACACTCCCTGTAATCTTTGGTGCGCTCTTTCTCAAAGGCGACTACTGGGGACTCACCCGCACATCTCCTGGTGGATTTGAGAAAGTAGACTGGATCTCTGGTGCCTGCATCATGACAAGGAAAAAAGATTACGAAACCTTGGGTGGTTTTGATGAAGGAATCTTTATGTATATGGAAGAGATCGATCTTCTCATGAGGGCACGAAAACACAAAATGAACACGTATGTCCTTTCTGACGCAATAATTATTCACCACGGCTCTCTTTCTTCTGGAGGAAGAACCTATCCAATACTTCAGGTATATAAAGGATTCCTCTTTTTATACAAAAAACATGGCTCCACGTGGCAGCTCTTTTGCCTTAAATCTATGCTACAATTAAAAGCGTTAGTATCGATTTTCATTGGTAGGATAACGAAAAATAAGTATCTACTAGAGACGTATGCAAAAGCTTATCAAATGGTTCAAACATCTTGACCAAGAACTTGTCCACTATAGCGTACTTGCATACATCGTCATTATCGCTCTTTTTCCTAAAATCCCCATAACTCACGTCACCTACACCTATATTAGAATCCGTTTTGACGATCTGTTTCCTGCAATTCTCTCGGCTATTTTTGTTATTCAATTACTTCGTAAGAAAGTATCTTTTAACACGCGACTTCTTAAGCCTATTCTTCTTTTCTGGGTTCTTGTTTTTATTTCGTATGGGATTGGTTATTACGTGCAACACACTATTCCGTGGGAAAATAAATTTGTTGGACTCCTTCACAGTCTTCGTCGCGTACAATACATGTTCCCTTTCTTTGTCGCCTCATCAGTAATAATTTCTGAGAAACGATTTTTTCAGTACATGAAATGGTATCTAACCTTGGTCTTTATCGTCTGCGTATATGGACTTGGGCAGAAATTCTTGAGATTTCCATCTATCCAGTCAATGAACCCAGCCTATGTAGACGGACGACTTTTATTCCTTAATCCTGAAGATCGAATCAACTCAACGTTTGGAGGTCACTTTGACCTTGCTGCATATCTGACACTTGCGATTCCGGTAATTTTAGGTTTTTATTTGTGGACAAAGAAAAAATGGTATTTCGCCACATTTATCCTCGCGTTAACATCACTCCTCTATACATCCGCACGATCGTCGTTTCTCGCGTATTTAATGTCGACAACGGCATTCCTTTTGTATCTTAAGAAATTCAGAGTTTTTGCTGTAGTTATCGGCCTGACCGTAGTTCTCCTTCTAATAACTGGAGATATGACCGAGAGATTTTTGCAAACTATTCAATTAAAAACCGTGTACTTAAATACGCAAACCGGTAGTGAGCGCATAGATCAAAAAATATCAGTGGATAGGCTGCCTGCTGGAGGTTATGAAATTCCTCTATTTTCTAAACGGACTGCGCGAAATGTAAAGAATGTCGATCAAGAACGTCTGAGACAAATTGCTCTTGAAGAAGCAATGCGAGAAGCACAAGAAAAAGGATTGAGATTAAGCGCCGATCAACTTAATGCGCGCACAGATCAGATCGCTAAATTTATCAAACCTCAGCAAACACTACTCTGTGATATTTCTTGCGCAACACGACTCCAAGTTGAGTGGCCTCGAGCAATCAGTGCTTTTTTGTACGGAAGAAACACCACTACTCAACTTGACCCAGTCAGTATTCTTATTGGCTCAGGGCCATCTGCACTTGGCGAAGCAACGGACAACGACATTCTTAGATGGCTTGGTGAACTTGGTGTTCTTGGCACAAGCGTCTTTGTGTTTATTTTGCTCTCAGTACTAAATGCCGCACGCTTTATCGCAACTAAAGTAGAGAAAAATCAAAAATATGTATTTATTGGTTTTATTTTTGGCATCATCGCGGTTGTGTTAAACGCAATCTACGTTGATATTTTTGAGGCCTCGAAAGTTGCGTATCATTTTTGGATAATTGCCGGATTTCTCGTCGGCTTAAAGGCGCTCTATGAAAAAAGAAGCAGTACTCGTTAGTCTTATTATTTTTGTCGGCTTATTATTTCGTATCTACAAGATAGATACCCCTCTTGGTGACTTTCATTCATTCAGACAGGCAGACACAGCATCGGTAGCCAGGAAT
The DNA here is from genome assembly GCA_964356745.1 of uncultured Gammaproteobacteria bacterium. Lineage (GTDB taxonomy): Bacteria > Patescibacteriota > Microgenomatia > UBA1406 > GWC2-37-13 > CAYHIW01. The sequence goes on from CAYHIW010000014.1 coordinate 4,933, forward strand.
TTTGTTGAAAAAGGATTCGATCTTACCAAACCAACGTATCATGACTTTTCTAACGTACAGTCTGGTAAAGAAAATCCCTTAGGCTATCGAATGGTTGAGTTTCCTATTTATAACGCCATGTTCGCAGCTCTTTATAAGTTTGTACCCATTGGTAACATTCCTATCGAAGTCTACGGTCGCAGTGTCTCGATTTTTTTCTCACTCATTACTGTTGGACTTGTTTACTTTTTCCTGCGTCGTGAAGTTGACAAAACCGCAGCGATTTGGGGAAGTTTTATTCTTGCGGTATTTCCATTTTCGGTATTTTTTTCGCGAACTGTTTTACCCGAAACAACCGCGCTTTCATTTGCGTTTCTCTCAATATTTTTCTTATATATCTATAACCCCGCACTCAATAGCACCTTTAAACGAAAGCTACATTTTTTCCTATCAGTTGCATGTTTTGCAATTGCATTACTTATTAAACCAACTCTCATATTTTTCGCCCTTACTCTCTTGTATTTATTCATTACAAAACATAAATGGAATGTTTTAAAAAAAGTCTCCGTATATCTTTTTTTTGTTTTAGCCGTAGCCCCTGTCTTCCTTTGGAGAAATTACATACTTCAGTATCCAGAAGGTATTCCTTATAGCGAATGGCTCTACGGCATGGTAAATACCTCAGAGGGATGGCAGACCGTCTTTCTCAAGCCCGCATTTTTTCGCTGGATATTCTTTGAGCGAATAAATAATATTATTTTAGGGGGTTACTTAACTGCGTTCCTTGTCTTGGGCATTTTTACAAAATATAAAAAGTATTTCCTATACAGCGTGCTTCTCTCATCACTTGCTTACCTATTAGTTTTCGAAGGGGGTAATGTGCAACACGAGTACTATCAGATACTCATACTTCCGGCTCTCGCTATGTTTGTTGGCTCTGGAATTTCCACAATACTCAAACAAAAGAAAGTTTTTATTAATTCGTTTGCATCGGTACTCGGTGTTTGCGCCATTGTTCTGTTTTCATTTGCGATGTCATATTACCGTGTCAAAGATTACTACAACTATAGTCTTGACCTTTTAAACACCTCAAAAGTAATAAGAGATATAACTCAAAAAGACGATAAAATTGTGACCGATACCTTAGGCGATACCACGCTTCTTTATCTATCTGATCGCAAAGGCTCTCCTCACATTTACAAAACGGTCGACGAATTTAAAAATGACAATTACAAATACCTCGTCACTATGGACCAGAAAAGAATTGCAGAATTAAAAGCAGATAAGAGGCGGTCTGTTCTTTTTGAGACTGCACAGTTTGCAATTTTCAAACTATGAAAATTCTCATGGTAACTCCTTACCTACCATATCCACCAGCATCGGGTGGTCAGATTCGGACGCTTAACCTTCTCAAATACTTGAGTAAGAAGAATGAAATTGTCCTAGTGTGTTTGTATAAAAAGGACTCCGATAAACGGTTCGTCTCATACCTTAAGCCATTTTGTCGCGAAATATATCTTTGCAAAAGATCAGAAAAGCCTTGGGCACTCAGCAATATCTTGAAGTCTATATTTTCGTTCTATCCATTTCTTGTGGTCAGAAACTATTCGTCAGAAGCAAGTAATACTCTCAAGAGACTTCTCAAAGAAAATACGTTTGATGTCATTCATACCGAAACATTTTACGTCATGCCTCATGTCCCAAAAACCAAGACTCCTATTTTCTTAGTCGAACAAACCATTGAGTTTAAAGTCTATCAACATTTTGTCAATTCTCTTCCTTTTATTTTCAGAATATTTCTTTATCCAGACATTATGAAGTTGAAATACTGGGAGCGCTTCTTCTGGAAAAAAGCTACGATGGTTGCGACAGTATCTGATCAGGATAAAAAAATTGTCAATAGTATGGATCATTCGATGATGCCTGTAGTGATACCCAATGGAGCCGGTGAAGAAATGATACTCGAAACACTCGAGAAAAAAGATCTTCGTCACGTAAACCTTCTTTTTCAAGGCAATTTTTTCTGGCTCCAGAATGTTGAGGCAGCCAACTACTTGATAAAAAATATCTATCCAAAAATTAAGGCAAAATTTCCACGAATTACTTTAACTATTGCTGGGCAAAATGCAAAGAAGATTCAAAATGGTAATGACATTATTATTAAGGACATTGCCCATGACGACACAGAGTCTGTAAAAAAAGCCTACCGAGAAGCGACTCTTTTTATTGCTCCAATTTTTGGACCTGGCGGAACGAGACTTAAGATTCTTGCTGCTATGGCCTGTGGTCTACCGGTCGTTTCAACCAAAATCGGTGTCGAAGGACTTGATCTTAAAGACAAAGAAAATGTACTTATTGCTGACGCTCCTGACGAATTTGTAAGTAAGATTGAAACAATTCTTTCTGATCCAGCACGGTATAATGAGTTACGAAAAAGCGCCTACCAGTTGATTCAAAAAAAATACAACTGGAAGCAAATTGCTCAGTCACTTGAAACCGCGTATAGCAAAATCACATCATGAAAATAGGAATAGATATTTCTCAATCCGCATACCGGGGATCTGGCGTTGGCCACTTCACTGAAGGACTTATTAAAGCCATCTGTCAATATGACAAACAGAATGAATGGATATTTTTCTTTTCTTCTCTTCGAACTAAAATAAACCCTGTACTAAAAAATTTAATCACCGATAGAAACTTTCGACTTGTTGAGAAAAGATTTCCACCAAGACTCCTTTCGTTTTTATGGAATCGCCTTCACGTTCTCCCTATTGAATTATTTTGTGGGAAACTCGACTGGTTTATCTCATCAGACTGGACAGAACCACCCTCCCAAGCTCAAAAAACAACCATCGTTCACGATCTTGCATTTCTTCGATATCCTTCGACCGTTGCACCAATTATTCTAAACACACAAAAACACAGACTAAATAGAGTTGGTCGTGAATCCAAAGTAATATTTGTGGATTCAGAAGCAACCGGAAGTGATCTTATTACTAAACTAGGTATTGATAAAAATCGCGTGTGTGTAAACTACCCAGGTGTCAATATTCCCCTATCAACAGTGAAACCAAACGAAGTTAAAACGAAATATAAAATAGAGAAACCTTACATATTAACCGTTGGCAAGATTGAGCCGAGAAAAAATATTCGGAGACTCATCGATGCATTTCATGAGCTCAATAACGAAAGCTATGAATTAGTTATTGCGGGCATGCATGGATGGGGTAATAAAATAGATACTTCAAAGAACGTTCGCCCTCTTGGATATGTTTCAGACGCTGATTTAGGTGCTCTATACCGTGGAGCTGAGTTTTTTATCTATCCTTCTATCTGGGAAGGATTCGGATACCCCGTTGTTGAAGCTATGTCATGTGGAGTTGCGGTTGCTACATCTAACACGTCTTCGCTTGCAGAAATTGGCGGGGACTCTGTACTGCAGTTTAATCCATTTGAGGTAAACGAAATAAAACATGCACTTAACGAACTCATTCAAAATAAAGATCTAAGAAAATCGCTTGCAGAAAAAGGACTCAATCGTTCCAAAAAATTTACCTGGAAAAACTACTACGACACTATGATAAAAAAGTTACAAGCTACAAGTTACAAGCTATAAGCATGACAATTGGCATCGATGGAAATGAAGCAAATGTTGAGAACCTTGTTGGTGTGTCTGTGTATACCCACAAACTTCTTATTGAATTTCAAAAAAAATCAGACGCGAACAATCGATTTGTCATTTATTTGAAAAATGCACCTTTACCGCATCTACCCAATGAGACTGAGTATTTTCGTTATCAAGTAGTATGGCCATCATTGCTGTGGTCACAGATTCCTCTTCCCATACACCTCTTTCTTCACAATAAAATTGATAGATTTTTTTCTCCCGCACACTATGCTCCACGCTTTGCAACAAGTCCAACCGTCGTCACGGTTCATGACTTATCTTATTTTTATTATCCTGAAGATTTTTTAAAAGCAGATCTATATAAATTGAAAAAATGGACCGGGTACAGTGTAAAAAACGCTAGAAACATTATCGCTGTTTCAAAACAGACAAAAAAGGATATTGTGAAATTTTATAAAATCCTTGAGGAAAAAATTACCGTTATCTACAACGGCCACGAAAAAATACAAAGTGCAAAACGAAAAGTGCAAAAAGCTACAAGTCCTTATATCTTATATGTAGGAACTCTCCAACCACGCAAAAATATCAAAACATTAGTTGAAGCCTTTTCATCCTTCAGCATTCATAATTCATCCTTTAAATTAATTCTCGTCGGAAAAAAAGGTTGGATGTACGAAGATATATTAAAATCGGTTAACACTTCCAAGTGTAAAGATAATATTGAGATAAAGGGATATGTTTCTGACGAAGAACTTGTCACGCTTTATCAGAATGCTTTTTGTTATGTGAATCCTTCTTTGTATGAAGGGTTTGGCATTCCGGTTCTTGAAGCTATGGCCCAAGACTGTCCGGTACTAAGCTCAGATACAGGAGCATTACCAGAAATTGCAGGGAACGCAGCCTTGTACTTTAATCCCGAAAAAGTTGAGGAATTAGTGAATCAGTTAGAATTACTCAAGAATAATAAAGAAAATTTGCGCGAAGAATTGATTAAGAAAGGTCGAGAACGAATTAAACAATTTTCCTGGGAAAAATGCGCACAACAAACCTTAACATTATTAAAAAACACATGATAAAAATAATCGAAGATACATTTTCAAAAGATGAATGGAATGATGCGGCTACTCATCCCATGCAATCATGGGAATGGGGAATTGCTCGAGAGAAACTCGGGATTAACATTCTTAGAATTGGTGAATTTAAAAAAGAAAAACTTACGAACGTTTTCCAAATTACGCTTCATACTATTCCTTTTTTGGGAAGAAAAATTGGATACATACCTCGATCAAACCTCCCATCCAAAGAAGTCTTAGACTTTTTATACGAGTATGGAAAGAAAAACAATATCATCTACTTCAAATTCGAACCATATAGCCCTGTCATTCCCGCGAAGGCGGGAATCCACTCTAGATCCCGGATCGGAGTCCGGGATGACAATCGATTAGTCAAATCAAAGTACTCATTGTTTCCGAACTGGACACAGATAATCGACCTTACTCAATCAGAAGAAGTGCTCCTACAGAAAATGAAGTCGAAAACTCGATATAACATTCGGGTTGCTCAAAAACACAATGTCAAGGTTAAAGAGGAAACAACTGACGAAGGTTTCAATACATTTATTAATCTCTATTTTGAAACAACCAAACGGCAGAACTATCACGGACACAACCAAATCTATCATAGAACATTATTTGAAGAGCTAAAAAGTTCGATCGCACATATTTTTATTGCGTACTATAATGACAAACCATTGGCCGCCTACACTCTCTTTCAATTTAAAGATACGCTTTACTATCCGTACGGTGGCTCATCTAACGAAAACAAAAATGTTATGGCACCCAACTTAATCATGTGGGAAAGCATTATGTTTGGCAAAAAACGAGGTTGTAAAGGGTTTGATATGTGGGGATCACTCCCTCCAGATTATTCTGAAAATACGATATGGGCAGGTTTTACACGATTTAAAGAAGGATATGGAGGATCGTTTGTTGAGTTTGTTGGATCTTATGATCTTGTCATCAGACCTCTACTCTATCATGGAATGATAACTGCTCAGAACTTGAGAAATACTCTTTTATCTCGAATTTAGTTTACTTCTTTACTCTCTTTTTTGAGCGTAGCAAAATTCTTATGAAAGATTGGAAGTGTTTGTTTTGATTCTGAAGGAAGAACCAAAGCTGTACGCAATACTTCATCTATGTGACTTACATACTCAAATCGTAGATCTTTGAGAACGTATGACGGGATATCTTCGAGATCTTTTTTGTTTTCTTTTGGAATGATAACTGTCTTTATATCTGCTCTATGTGCGGCAATAACTTTTTCTTTAACTCCACCAATTTCCAAGACTCTACCTCTAAGGGTAATTTCTCCGGTCATCGCAACGTCGCGACGGACAGGAATCTTGGTAAGCGCCGATATCATTGCGGTCGTTATTGCAATACCTGCTGAAGGCCCGTCTTTTGGAACAGCACCTTCTGGAACGTGCACGTGAATATCAAGTTTGGCAAAAAAGTCGCGCGAAAGACCAAACATCTCCCATTTTGCTCTAACATATGAAAACGCAGCTTGACATGATTCTTTCATCACGTTCCCCAGATGTCCTGTCAAAGTGAGGTTTCCTTTACCAGGCATTGTTGCAACCTCAATAAACAAAATGTCTCCACCTGCTTGCGTCCAGGCTAGACCAGTTGTTATTCCAACAGTATTTTTCTCTTCGATCATCTGAGATTGGTATTTAAACGGACCCAGATACTTCTGCAGATCGCTAATTCCCACTGTTTTTTTGGTTATTTTCTTCTCAACTACTTCACGAGCGATTTTTCTCATTACTGCGGCTACTTGGCGTTCAAGTTCACGCACTCCTGCTTCTCTTGTATAGCGACGAATCATTGTCTTTAATGCATTGTCGCTTACCGTTACTTGATTTATGTTTAGACCATGAGCGGTAATTTGTTTTTTAATTAAGTACGTTTTAGCGATGTTAAACTTCTCATCTTCTGTGTATCCGGGGAAGTGGATAACTTCAAGACGATCAAGGAGGGCTTCGGGAATGGTATCTAACATATTTGCAGTGGTAATGAAAAACACATCAGAAAGATCAAATGGCACCTCAAGATAGTGATCTGAGAATGCATGATTTTGTTCCGGGTCAAGAGTCTCAAGTAGTGCAGAAGATGGATCTCCGCGATAATCTCGTCCGATTTTATCAATCTCATCTAGCATGAATACAGGATTATTTGTTCCACCTTGTTTAATACCTTGAATAATTCTTCCTGGCATCGCTCCAACATAGGTTCGTCTGTGTCCACGAATCTCAGCTTCATCTCGAATTCCTCCAAGCGACATCTTTACAAATTTTCGTCCCAATGATCTTGAGATTGATCTACCAAGAGATGTTTTTCCAACTCCCGGAGGTCCTACAAAACAAAGTATGGTGGGTTGATTTTCTTTCTTCTTTGAGTCTTTTGAAGATTTTTTAAGTTCAATAACCGCAAGGTACTCTAAAATTCTTTCTTTTATTTTTTTAAGACCGTAATGATCTTCATTCAATATTTTTTCCGACTCTTCAATGTTTACTTCTAATGAGGATGTTGCCGACCATGGTAATTCGACCAACCAGTCGAGGTACGTTCTAATATAGGAAGATTCTGGATTAAACTGAGACATTTGAGCAAGTCTTTTAAGCTCTTTTACAGCCTTTTCTTCTACTGACTTTGGCATTTTGGCTTTGCGAATCTTGTCGCGGTATTCTCCTACGTCTTTGTCTTCTCCTCGTCCGCCAAGTTCTTCTTCGATTGTCTTCATTTTTTCACGAAGGAATGTTTCTTTCATTCCCTGTTCAAATTTTTGCTGAGTTTTTGACGAAATATTCTGTTCTATTTCAAGAATTTTGATTTCTCTATTGGTGTACTCAACCTCCTGCTTGAGACGTTTCTTGAGATCTGGCTCTTCCAGGAGTTCTTGCTTTTCGTGTTCGCGAAGATCTATTACCATCGCGATCTGATTTGAGAAATCAAGAGGGGATGCGACATTTAAGATATTCATTAAGAAAATAAAGTCTATAGTTTTGCCAAGATTAATTGCCTTTTTAATTTGAGCGGAGATATGCTTTACCATTGCCTGAATTTCTTCATCAGTGCCAACATGTTCTTCTATTTGCTGTACCTTAACTTCAAAGTAAGGATTTTCTTGTGTGTATTCGAGAATCTTAACTCTTGCGTTTCCGTGAACAAGCGCGTTAATCTCTCCCTTATCACCATTAACGATATTTTTAAGAGATGCAAGAACGCCAACAGAGTAGAGTTCTTCTTTTGGTGGATCATCATGAGCGGCATTTTTCTGCATGACAAGAACAACCTGTGAGCCTTTTTGAATAGCATCATTAATCGCATTGACACTTTTCTGTCTTCCGAAAACAAGAACGTTTTCCGTATTAGGAAATACAATACCGTCTCTAACGGGGATTAATGGGTATGTTTCGACGTCCTTATTTTCCATCATTATTAGCAGTATAAATAATCAATTGCTAAATGTCAATATATATTGTTATTCAAATTCATTTAATAAATCTTCTAGCGAACTTTCTTTTTCTGGCCGAACGATCTGTTCATGATATGACGGTCTGCTCGTTTCGTACACGACACCCAGTGGAAACGATTCTTGCATCATGGCTGAGGCTGTTTTAACGGCATTATCCTGATCAGTAGGATCGTATTCTTTAGGTAATTTATACGAATGTTTAAAATAATAATGATAATTATTTTTCCAGTTAAAGGTAACGCAGGGCTGCAAGATGTTTACGAGAGAAAATCCCTTATGCTGAATCCCTAACTTAATCATATCGACAATATGATGCATGTCGCCCGCAAATGACTGCGCCACAAAGGTAGCGCCTTGAGTTATGGCAAGTGCTAGAGGTGAAATAGGCATCTCAATAATTCCTGAGGGTGTTGATTTGGAAACAGCTCCGTGGAGTGCGGTAGGTGCAACTTGACCTGTGGTTAAACCATATACTCCGTTGTCGTGCACAATAACGGTGATATCGTGATTTCCACGACAGGCATGAAGAAAGTGATTTCCACCCTCACCGTATGAATCTCCGTCTCCTGCTATCACCACGACCGGAAGTGCATTATTAGCTAGCTTTATTCCTACGGCACTTGCGATTGCTCGACCATGAAGAGAGTGAAGTCCGTATGCCTTGAGAAAATCATTCATGTTACCCGAACAACCAATACCAAAGACTACACAAACATCAGATGGCTCATATCCCAGCTGTACAAAACTGGATTTGATCGCGGCTCCGATTCCCCAGTCACCACAACCAGGACACCACGTTGGCGTCTGCAAATTAAAGTCTTGTGTATTAGCCATGATTATTTCAACGAAATAAATGAATTATGTAATACTGCGTGCTCTATGTCGCTTGGCAAAAGAGGTCGGCCATCATACTTTAAAATAGCTTCAGAAATGGCTACCCCTGTCTCTTGACGGAGCAACCGTGCAAACTGAGCTTGAGAATTACTTTCAACAATCACGTACCTCTTCCCTTCCTTAAATAATACTTTTATGCTTTCGTCCAAGGGAAACACATGGGTAAAATGAATTACTGCCGTCTTCACATTTTTCTTTGTAAGGTTGTTCATGCTCTCAAGAATGGACCCTTTTGTACTTCCCCAACAAACAAAAATAATTTCTGCCCCATCTATGTCGCCTATCTGCTCAGGTGCTTTGAAATGATTTTTCAGATATGTTTTTCTTTTTGCATTACGTTTGTTTACTTGCTGTACACGAGAAACATGATCTTCGGAAGTCAGTCCATCTTCGCCGTGTTCATATGAGTTTGCTTGGTATGTCTGCCCTTTTTGTCCGGGGATCAAAAGTTCAGAAATACCATCATCGGACAACTGATATCGTAAATACTTCTCTTTTGTAGAAGTCTTCACAATTTTACCTCGATCAACTGGATTTTCAGATAAAAGAGTTTTCATGAACGACTTTTGTACTGACTTATGAGACTCGGATAAAAACATATCAGACATCACAATAACCGGTGTTTGATATGTGTCTGCGAGATTGAATGCTTTAAGCGTCAACTCGACCATTTCTTCCATGGTTCCTGGAGTTAAAACAATTTTGGGAAACTCACCGTGGCCTGCGTGAACAGCAAACAGTAAATCTCCCTGCTCAGTCCACGTGGGCATTCCTGTTGCTGGACCAGGACGTTGGGATAGAAAAATAACGATAGGAATCTCTGCAATTCCGGCAAATGAGACAGCTTCTACCATAAGAGCAAAACCTCCACCCGAAGTTCCAACTGCGCTTCTTACTCCAGCAAACGACGCACCAAGCGCACTGTTAATGACCGCTATCTCATCCTCAGCATGACGTACAACTATTCCTGTTTTTTTTTGCCACGATGCAAGCGTTGCAAGAACTGAAGATGATGGGGTCATTGGATAAGCTGAATAAAATCGACAGTTCGAGGCAATCGCACCAAACGCGAATGCATCGTTTCCTGTTAAAACTACCTGTGGCTCTATTGTTTCGGTTTTTTTTAAAAATGGCTTGATATGTTCTTTATGATTGGTAAATACATGATCATGTCCCTGCTTAGCAAACTGCTTATTAAACTCGACGACTTTTTCGCCTTTTTTGGCAAACTGTTTTGATAAAATCGAGTACAACATCTCCATGTCACCTTCAATAAGAGCAAGTGTCGCTCCTAAAGCGATTGTATTTTTCATGATCATCGCTCCTTGCAATTCTTTTAAAATTTTCTTGAAAGGCACGCTTATTTTGATTCCTTTTTTATCAGGTTCAAATTCTTCCGGGTCATACATCACCAACGCATTTTCTGCTAGTTTGTCGTTATGATACGTGTATGTTTGCTTATTAAGACAGACGAGAATGTCAATTTCTTCTTTTAATGTATGTACTGGGTCTTTGGAAAAGACTACGTCGATCGCATTGTGACCTCCACGAATAAGCGATGGATATTCGACATAATCAAAAATATGATAACCAGATCTACTGGCTATTTTTGAAAATGTGAGACCGGTGGTCATTATCCCAAATCCAGCCTCGCCCCCAATTTTCCATAATGTACTCATTGATTAATTATTCTTTTGACCGCCTCAAGCGAGAGTAAAAGACACTTTATTCTCGCCGGGCTAATATCTATACCAATTAAATTCATCATATCTTTTTTACCAATCTTTCTCAACTTGCTTATGTCTTTGTTTTTAATAAATTCTGTAAGAAGTGACGCTGAGGCTCTAGAGATTGCGCAACCTTCTCCTGAAAACGCAACGTTATTCACTTTTTTTCCTTTGAACTCTACCTGCATTGTGATAACGTCTCCACAAAGAGGATTATGAACTGTGATTGACGAAGTAAATTTAGCGAGGGTGCCAAAATTACGGGGATTTTTATAGTGATCAAGAATAATATCTTCGTACATTGATTAAGAAAAAACTTTTAGCGCTCTTTTTAAACCTTCAACGGCTCTATCAACGTCTTTTTTATCATTGTAGATATGAAAACTCATACGAGCAGAGCTTGAGATATTAAATCTTGTATGTAGGGGCATGGCACAGTGATGCCCTCCTCGAATACAGATCTGTTGTTCGTTCAAAATACTTGCAATGTCATGAGGATGCACCGTACGAAGATTAAAAGAAATCACTCCGGATCGGTTTTGAGGTCCAAGAATGTGAATAAATTTGCCGAATTCCTGCTTAAGCGCTGTATATGAATAGGAAACCAGATCTCGGACATGATCTTCTACGTTTTTCATTCCGATGTTTTCTAGATATTCAATACTCTTGCCAAATGCAATGACCTCGGCTATTGCTGGTGTTCCTGCTTCAAACTTTTCGGGTAGTTGCGCAAATGTAGTTTCTTGAATGCTCACTTTTTCGATCATCTCTCCTCCAAACAAAAACGGGGAGGTGCTGTCTAGTACCTCCTTCTTACCATACAAAATTCCTAAACCTGTGGGACCAAGCGTTTTGTGGGCAGAAAATGCAAAAAAGTCACAGTCAAGATCCTTCACGTCAACTTTAAAATGAGGAACTGCTTGTGCAGCATCAACAACAACAATGATTGAGGGATTTATTTTTCTTGCCGCAGAAATTATTTCTTTGAGGGGGTTTACTGTTCCCAAAACATTCGAAATATATGCAATGGCTAGAATTTTTGTTCTTTTCGTAATGACACCAGTTAAGTCAACGAGAACTCCGTCATCAGTAATCTCGACAACTTTGAAATCCGCTCCTACATTAAATGCCAACTGTTGCCAGGGGACAAAATTAGAGTGATGCTCCATGACTGTAGTAACAATCTCGTCTCCTTTATTGACAATGTTAGTGCCCACGCTATACATGACAAGATTGAGAGACTCTGTTGTGTTTCGCGTAAACACAATTTCTTCAGATTTTGCGTTAATGAATTGTGCAACTACTTCTCGCGTGTGTTCATACTCACTGGTTGCTTTTTCGGATAACGAATAGACTCCTCGTTTGATGTTTGCGCTGTACTGCTCGTAGTATTCGCTTAACTTGTCAAGCATCTGTTTTGGTTTTAAAGAGGTAGACGCAGAATCGAGATACGCTAAATTAGGGACGTGAGAATAAATAGGAAAGTCTTTACGAATTTGTTTAGTGTCTAGCATAGAGATTGTTGACGCCTGCGTCTTTTAATTTGTCAAAGACTTCTTGCAAGAATCCTTGAATAAGCAGTTCTTTTGCCTGATTATATTCCACGCCTCGGGCATTTAGATAATAAAGTTCTTCTTCATTGAGTTGACCTGTGGTTGACCCATGAGTGCAAAAAACATCGTTGGCAAGAATTTCTAAGAATGGCTCTGACGCAATAAACACATCGGGAGAAAGAATGATGTTTTGATTCTTCTGATACGCGTGGGTTCCCTGACCTTCTTTTTCAATTTTAATAAGTCCTTGATAGTTGAATTTCGACTGATCATTAAATACTCCTTTGATAAGGAGGTTTGATTTTGAGCGAGGAGCTTTATGATGCTGTACTGTGTTTATTTTAAACGCAGTATCTCCTTTGCCGTTAAACAAACCAAAAATATCCAGGTCCACGTCTGAAGCAGTGATCTCAAAGGTAAAATCTCCGGATATGTTATGCATAAAGGCCACATACTTCCCGGCCCTACCGAGAATTATCCTGTTTGAATCTGTTTTGTTTAAATCTATGAAGTTCATATTTAGCCGACGCTTCCTGCCATCTCAAGATTAATAAGCCTGTTGAGTTCTATTGAGTACTCCAACGGAATTTCTCGTGTAATTGGTTGAATAAATCCATTAACCAAAAGTCCTTCTGCATCGGTTTTAGAGATTCCACGTGATGTAAGGTAAAATAATTTTTCCTCTCCTATTTTTTCAACGGTTGCTTCGTGTTGCACGTTGGTTTCGCTCTCTTTAATCTTCATATATGGGTAGGTGTCTGATCGAGAATCTTCATCTAGGATAAGAGCGTCACACGAAACGTAAACCGAGGAATTTTTTGCACCGGGTCGTACCATAACGAGTCCTCTGTACGAAGTCCGTCCTCCATCTTTTGAAATAGATTTTGAGACGATTCGTGACGAAGTATTTGGTGCAAAATGAAACATCTTAGCGCCTGCATCTTGATGCTGACCTTTTCCTGCAAATGCAATCGAAAGAACTTCTCCTCGAGCTCCTTCTTCCATGAGGTAACAGGAAGGATACTTCATCGTGACACATGAACCGATATTACAATCGATCCATTCCATGAACCCGTTTTTCTCAACACGAGTTCTTTTAGTTACTAAGTTGTAAACATTGTTGCTCCAGTTCTGGACTGTTGTATAACGCACGCGCGCATTTTTCTTAACGATAATCTCAACGACTGCTGAGTGAAGTGAGTCGGAATCTGTTTGGTAAATAGGAGCTGTACAACCTTCTACGTAATGTACGTAACTTCCCTCTTCTGCGATAATGAGCGTTCGCTCAAACTGTCCGATATTTTCTGCGTTAATGCGGAAATATGCCTGAAGAGGAAGGGTAACTTTAACTCCCTTGGGGACATAAACGAATGATCCTCCAGACCATACTGCAGAATTAAGGGCTGCAAATTTATTATCATGAGGTGGAATTACGGTTGCAAAATATTCTTCGAAAATCTTTGGATATTTTTTGAGCGCTGAGTCTGTGTCCATAAAAACAACTCCTTGCTTGGTCAGTTCTTTTCTTACGCTCTCATAAACCACTTCTGATTCATACTGGGCAGAAACTCCAGAAAGATACTTCTTCTCTGCTTCTGGAATTCCAATCTTGTCGTACGTATCTTTTATTTCTGCTGGCAAATCCTTCCATGCGTTTGCTCGATCTTTGGTTGGGCGAATGTAATAGTAATAGTTATCAAAATTAATTTTTGAGAGATCTGCTCCCCACGTAGGCATTGGACGATCAAGAAAAATTTTATATGACTTAAGTCGAAATGCAGTCATCCATGCCGGTTCTTTTTTCATCGCAGACATTCTCTTTATGACGTCTTCATCAAGTCCTCTTCGTTCTTTAAAGTTGTAGTTTTCTGGCATAGAAAACCCGTATTTGTAGTCGAACTGTACGTCTTGTGTTTTTTGCATAGGTTCTATGTTCTACGATTCGCGTTTGACAATATTCTCATAACCTTTTTTTTCAATTGCTTCGGCCAGTTTGGCAGTACCAACCTTAACTAATTTCCCATTTACCAGAACCAAAACATTGTCCGGTTTCAAGTATTTTAAAATTCTGTTGTAATGGGTTATAAGAATGAATGTTTTATTTCCTTTATACTTTTTTAGAAACTTTGATATTTTCTTAAGAGAATCTATATCAACTCCTGTATCAATCTCGTCGAAGATGCAAACTTGCTTATCTAAAACTGCCGCTTGAAGTACTTCGAACTTTTTCTTTTCTCCACCAGACGATCCTTCGTTTAGTGATCGTGTTAGAAGTTCTTCTGAGATACCAAGTTCTTTGGCGTACTTAATTGTTTCTTTACGAATTGCGAGTGGCTCTTTTTTGCCCGAAAGTGCAAGTTGCAAAAGCTGAAGAACAGTAACGCCAGATAACGATAGTGGAGATTGAAACGAAAGAAAGATTCCTTTCTCAGATCGCTTCTGCGCATCTAAATCTGAAACATCTTCTTTTTTGAAAAATATGCCGCCCTTCACTTTATAAGTCGGGTGCGCCATTATCGAGTAAGCAAGCGTTGACTTTCCAGATCCATTGGGACCCATGACTGCGTAGATTTTTCCCTTTTCAAACGTGTAAGAGAGATCCGAAAGAATCTTTTTTTTAGCTACAGAAACTGAGAGATTTTTGAGCGTAAGCATCGCCCCCATTCTACCCGATTCTCACCCCAATCTCAACCCTCATGTGCCCTACGAACCTACGAGGTTCGTAGTGGCCGAATGGATTTAACGTTGGGATCTTGCCTCAGTCTCAAGTGGGGAGTGTATAATTATTGCATATGGCAGAAAATGAATCTGGAGAAAAAAAAGAGATCAAACACTTTCCTCTAATTCAGTCATTTGCGTCTACGAATAAAAATTCATCACTAAATAAAGAGTCGCTTAATATAATTCCAAAACGGCCTCAGGATAATTATATAAATAAAGATTTTTCCGTATTACCAGAAAATATCAACAACTCAAATCGTTTAAAAATCAACGAGAAGTTACCATCACTATCAGGGTATTCTCAAACAATTCAGAAAAATATATCCTTGTTTTTCAACCCAAATTTATCAACACCCACACTTACACTAGGGCAGTTATCCTTGGAACCAACGACCCATATCGATGCAGACAACATAGGTGAGTTTGTCTTTCCTATCGTACAATATATCGCTCAAACAGAACCAGACTACATAGTTGCATGCGATCGAGGTGCGCGCCTTATTGCACTCGCAACACATATGCTTTACCAAGAGTTGTTTGGTGAGATTCCAACCAAAGACCACAAAATACATCTAAGAAGAATTAGTAAAAGTAATAAGCCTGAAGAAACCAAAGAACATCTTAGACCTCTTATTAGCGACATGGTAAGTGAAACTGAAAGGCCAAAAGTATTGATTTTGGATGACTGGATTAGTCTTGGCATAACAAAAGGAATGATCAAGCAGATATTCGGTGATCTTACAGGAAATCGTGCCGAATTGCTATTTGGCGTATTGAAAGGTAGTGGAGCTGATATAGCTGGAATCGAAGACAATTGGGCAATGGCAGATTGGCACGATGATCCGACTAAAATTGGCGTAACCTATGAAGGATTTGAAGTAAAACCAGATCATAAACCAACCGCATTAGAGTATCGTCGAAAAATGCAACAATCTATTCGTACATTTGCAAAAAAGATCAAGGCAGAATCTAT
>CAYHIW010000015.1:0-20902 GCA_964356745.1 uncultured Gammaproteobacteria bacterium
AAAAATAACTTTCGCAAAACACTATTGCTAAACACATAGACAAGTCCTTCTTTAATTGCCTTTATTGGATGTAGATGATGGTGTGATACTTTTTCTTGAATGAAAATGAGAGATAGTGCGATGAGGACGGCAATATAACTAAACGCATTTAGCAAAAATGTTCCTCCGAGTCCAATGAGACCAATGAGAATCCCTGCGGTACTTGGTCCAATAACACGAGCGGCATTAAAAATTCCAGCATTCATTGCAATTGCTGAGTTAAGTGCTTTTCTTTTTACCAATTCCGAAGCAAATGCTTGACGTGCAGGAGCGTCGATTGCGTTTACGGTTCCGAGTACAAAGGCAAGTATTCCAATATGCCACACCGTAACAAGGTTAAAGATTGTTAATAATCCTAAGATTAAGGCTTGAATCATCGCGAATATTTGAGTGAACATAAGAACTTTTTTCTTTGGGTATCGGTCAATAATCACTCCAGCAATGAGTGAAAAAAGGAGCGTAGGAAGTGTTTGACATGCTGCGATAATTCCCAGAACAAAAGCAGAGTTAGTCAGTTGGAGCACGAGCCATCCTTGTGCAAGATACTGCAGCCAAGTTCCAATGAGCGATATGAGTTGGCCTACAAAATAGAGTCGATAATTTTTACTTTCAAATGCGGGGAAGATTTTGACAATTTGTTTCTTGATGTAGAATTTTGCGGTAAGAGAGTAGTCTGGAGATTCTCCGATAAAGTATGTATCTTCTTTTTTGATAACAACCATTATATCAAGAGAGCTCGAGGCTTTTCCAGAGGATACGGCTCGCGTGTGATCGGTAAGGACGCCATTTTAAAGTGATTTTTTCAATCTGTGTCTTCGTTGGTTCCTTTTTCAATTTATACATTTTAATCAGTGCGTTTCGCAGTCCCAAGTCTCCGTGTGAAAAAATATCTTCACGTCCCAGAGCAAACATTAGAAACATTTCTGCGGTCCACGGTCCAATTCCTCGCACTTTAATTAGTTCAATCACCACTTCATCATCAGACAGTTTGTCGAGCTTATTAAGGTGAATCGTTTTGTCCATTACTTTTTGCGCAAGATCTTTAAGACTTCGTACCTTCGCCCACGAAGTCCCACAATCTCTTATTTTCTGCTCGGGGATTTTCAGTAGATATTCTGGAGTGATCTTTTGTTTAGGAAATAAGGCGAGAAATCGTTTGAAAATAGACTCTGCTGCTTTACCCGAAAGTTGTTGAGATATGATCGTGTCGCAAAGATCGGTAAATAAATCAACGCTTGGAGAAACGTGAATTAGTTTAATTTTATCTATGTATGCAAAAAGTATCGGATCGTTTTTCTTGAAGTGTGTAGCGATCTTCTTGTGCATAATACGTGGAGCGGGTGAAGGGAATCGAACCCTCGGCTCATCCTTGGCAAGGACGCATTGTACCACTCAACTACACCCGCAATAGCTGTAATTATACCATTAATTTCAGCCTTAATATCTTCTCGAAGGCTTCGTGGTCGGCTTTGAATGTGAGAATGTTTCTTACCTCATCTTCAGAAAGAAATTTTGCTTCTTGGACTTCCCAGTCATGATCTTTTGGGTCACCCGAAATATATTCCATGAGAAAATAGCGAACTGTTTTATCAATGAGAGTGTCTTGAAATTTGTATTGATACGCGGTCTCAACAGGTGAATCATTTACTATTTTTGCAGTAACGCCACCTTCTTCTTGTACTTCACGAAGCGCTGCAGTTTGTTCAGACTCATTCTTATTCTCGTCACCAACAATGCCTTTTGGGAAGCTCCACCCCTTGTGTTGTGAATGTTGAGTCACAAGCCAGAGAACCGTGTCATTCACCATTTTAAAAACTATTCCTCCTGCTGATAACTCTTTTTTATGATTCATGTTTTTCTTTCGTACTCACCAAATTGATAGTTAATTTTATCTGCAAATTCATAGAGATTGAATATTAATAATGAATATAAAACGAAATATTTTATCGACATTTTAGCAACACCATATTTAAGGAATCGACGTTCTGATAAATACGCATGAGTTTCAAGGATTCCATATTTTCCATGTTGTGCGGCTTCGCGGATGAGAGGAACATCATCCAATTTATATCGGGGATGAAATCCCTTTGTTTTATCGAAAACATTTTTTTGGACAAACATAGCCGAAGCCCCTCCATATGGATTGAATACTGCCGCAAACGCTATAGCAAAGTTTGCCACAACGGCAAAGCGTTTGAAGTAAGGGTTTGATTCAGGGTAGGGAACATATTTGGGAATTGCGACATTTAAGTTTCTGTTTTTCATTTCTTTTAAACTTTTTTCAATAAAATCAGAATCAATTTTTGCGTCTGCATCAAGAAATAGAAGCATTTCTCCTTTTGCTTTCGAAGCAGCGAGATTACGTTGTTGCCCTTGATTACGTGGGCCATTCATCAATGTTATATTTTTAAAGCTCTTGACTACTTTTTGAGTATTGTCATTAGACTGTCCATCGACAACAAATATCTCGTAAGGCTTGTGTGTTTGTTTTTGAAGATCGGTAAGAATATTACCGACAAAATGTTCTTCGTTTAAGGTAGGTATGATTACTGACGTCTTCACCCCATCCATTATACCACCTACTTCAATCTGCACAAAAGCTAGCCAAAAGTTTGACTTCAGAAGTCAAACTGAGGCTAAAATGAGGGCAATTTTAGTTTTTTGACGATTACAGCTTTTATTTCAGGGGTGTGTTGTGAATTGAGTCTGATTGAAGTAAAATAGAGGGTGTTTTGGCTCGGTAGCCAAGTGGTAAGGCAAGGGTCTGCAAAACCCTTACACAGGGGTTCGATTCCCCTCCGGGCCTCCAAAAAGGAGGGTTGGCCGAGCGGTTTATGGCGCTGGTCTTGAAAACCAGTGAGCGAGAGCTCTCACAGGTTCGAATCCTGTACCCTCCGCTTTCGCTCCAATGGAGTTGGAGCTACGGCGAGACAAGTCAGCAACACGATTATGAATGTTCAAAATAATACAGTAAAGAAACTTTTGGAGAAGTATCGGGAAATCGCGTTGCTTAATGAAATTATTTCGACGCTTCATTGGGATCTTAATGTCAATCTTCCACGCAAAGGTTCGGAACAACGTTCTCACCAGATTACCTATCTCACCAGTTTAATTACCGATAAATGGATCGATCCAGAAATTAAATTCTTACTCGACGAATGTAACAGTATTGAAAAACTTACACAAGAAGAGAAGGCCATCGTGAGAAATCTTAATCGTGCGGCAAAGTTTTATTTCCAAGTTCCCAAAAAATTGATTCTTGAGCAGTCAGAAATTACCAGTCGAGCTTTTGTAATTTGGAGCGAGGCAAAAGTAAATAACGATTTTAAATCTTTTGAACCAATCCTTTCTAAAATAGTTGATTTGACTCGATCTGTCGCTGATTACTTAGGGTATAAAGAGAATCCGTATGACGCGCTTCTCGATCTGTATGAGCCAGATTTAACTGCAGCACAGTGTCGAACCATTTTTGAGAAAGTTCAACCTTCACTCACTCAATTATTACAAAAAGTAATTAAATCAAAGTCGTACAACAAAGCCAATCCGCTTCTTGATTCTCAGAAAGAGTATGCGCTCGATCTGCAGAAAAAATTATGTGACTTTATCTCGACAAAACTTCATTATTCGTATGACGAAGGAAGACTAGACATCTCGTCTCATCCTTTCACCACAACACTTGGGAGACATGATGTCCGTATCACCACGCGATACGATCGACACGATTTCAAAGAAGCACTTTACTCAACCATTCACGAGATAGGACACGCGCTTTACGAACTAGGAATAGATAAACATTATTCAGGAACTCCCCTTGAAGGCGGAGTCTCCTTAGGAATTCACGAATCTCAGTCTCGTTTCTGGGAGAATCAAGTTGGAAGAAGTCGAGAGTTCGTATCTTACATTGAGCCCATTTTAAGTACGCTTTTTCAAACCGAATTTCAAAACGTAGATCAAGATATGATTCTGAGATATGTTAACGATGTTAGACAAAGTTATATTCGAACCGAAGCCGATGAAGTGACATATGGCTTACACATCATCCTCCGTTTCCAGATAGAAAACGATTTAATGAATAAAAAAATCCAAACGAAGAATTTACCCGAAGTTTGGAATGTGATGATGAAAAAATACATAGGAGTGGTCCCTCCAACAGACAGAGAAGGAGTTCTTCAGGATGTTCACTGGTCAATGGGTTCAATAGGGTACTTCCCTACGTATCTACTCGGTAATCTTTACGCAGCACAGTTTACCGCAAGCATGAAGAAAAAAATATCATTTGAAAAAACTATTGCAAAAGGCGATCTTCTTCCCATTTTAAACTGGTTGAGAACCAATGTTCATACTCACGGAAGCATGCTTTTTCCCAAAGATCTTATAAAACAGGTGACGGGCGAAGCTCTGAACGCAGATTATTATTTAGAGTACTTGCAGAAGAAATACTCAACCATTTATAATCTTTAAAATATACGTATGAACTTTGAAAGTCCAACGCACGGTAAAGTTGATCACGACAAGCTTCGTGAGATCATTTCTCACTATATGTCGCAGGATAAAAAGGGAAAATACGATATCATCGTTGGTTCAGATTCTCAAAAAATCAAAGACAACGCATATGACTTTGTGACTGCGCTTATCATTCATCACGTTGGTCATGGGGGTATCTATTTTTGGAGAAGGACAATGCAGGATAAAAAAATAAGTCTCAAAGAGCGCATTTATCAAGAAGCAATAATGTCTTTGGAGACCTCTGAAAACTTTGTTGTTTTTTTTAAGGAAAACGGAATTTCCAAATACAACATTCAGATTCACGTTGATATTGGAAAAGTTGGAGAAACAAGAGGTCTTATTAACGAAGTGACAGGTATGATCAGATCGAGCGGATACGAAGTTAAAATAAAACCTTATTCATTTGGCGCCTCTAAAGTAGCAGATCGTCACGCCTAATTACTTAAAATTCCAAATTTCAAAATCCAAATTCCAAATAATTTTGACATTTGCTCATTCTGATTTTGTTTGATATTTGAGCTTTGTAATTTGAAATTTATAAGTATTCATTTATATTTGCTTCGGTGATTGCGAAGTTTTGACCCTGACCACTGACAATTCGGAATGCTACCTTGCGTACAATTCCTTCAATCGTTCGTTCTAAAGTTCGTATTCCTGCGTCAAATCCCAACGGTCTGGTTATCTTCGCCCATACAGCATCTTCAATATGAACATTCTCAGTAGTTAAACCGGAATCTTTTAAAAACCGTGGCAAAACAAAGTTCTTTGCAATCGCAATCTTTTCTGCGTCAGTATACGAGGGCATGTGAATGACTTCCATACGATCAAGCACTGCGGTAGAAATCGAATTAGTGTTGTTTGCGGTTGCGATAAAAAGAACTTGAGAAAGATTAACGGGATAGTCAACAAAGTAGTCGTTAAAGTTGGTATTTTGTCCTGGATCAAGAAGTTCAATAAGTACCCCCATGACAGACGCAAGTGAGTCGGGAGTAATCCTATCAAGTTCATCAAGGAGAATAACTGGATTTTTACACTGCGCTTTTCGTAAAGCACGTATGATCATCCCAGGTTCTGCTTCGGGTGATGTTTTGGACTGACCGCGTAAGTCAAGCGCTGACGACAGTCCACCAAACGGAATTCTCACAAAGACTCTACCGAGCGACTCTGCAACCGACTTGGCAAATGTCGTTTTTCCGGTACCGGCCAGTCCTACAAAAAAAAGCGTTGGAGCATGAAATACTTCGGTCTGAAGCTTCTGTCTTTGGACGATGAGGATCGAAAGATACTCAAGCACACGCTGTTTGATCTTTTCAAGTCCAAAATGATTCTTATCCATGACCTCCTTAGCTTTTTTGATATCGAGGATATCCTGTGTTTTTTTGTCCCACGGAAGAGTAGTAATCCAGTCGATATATTTTTCGGTTATATCAAACTGTGAATAATTACCACCGTATTTCAAAACAAGCTGTATTCGTTCAACGTGAAGAAGCGCTTTTTCCTTAAGCTCAGCAGGAAGCACAGAGGTGGTTATTTTCTGTTTTAATTTTTCAACTTCGTTTAGATTTTGATTTTCCATACTGTCTTGACAATAAAAAGCGAATGTATTATCATACTCATACTTTCATTGCTATTTTAGGATTTTGGATTTATATATTACAAATTAATAGTACTAGAAATTTATGGCAAAAAATACAGGATCTATGAATATCAAACCATTGTTTGATAACGTATTAATTCGTCCTCTTGACCAAGAGAAAGCTACTCCATCTGGCATCATTCTTCCCGACAGCGCAAAAGAAAAACCTCAAGTAGGAGAAATAATGGCAGTTGGTGAGGGATCACGAACCCCAGAAGGTAAAACACTCCCAATGACATTAAAAAAAGGGCAAAAGGTTCTTTATAAAAAATGGGGAGGAAACGAAGTTAAGGTAGGGACAGAAGAATGGATGATTATCGAAGAAAAAGACATAATGGCAATAGTAGAGTAAATCTCAAATTACAAATTTCAAATTTCAAAAAACATGGCAAAACAGATCAAATTTTCAGAAGATGCACGACAAAAACTTTCTCGTGGAGTTAATATTTTGGCAAAAGCAGTTGTCACGACTCTTGGACCCAGAGGTCGAAACGTAGCTCTTGATCGTAAATGGGGCGCACCAACAGTCGTACACGATGGAGTAACCGTTGCAAAAGAAATTGAATTAGAAGATCCGTTTGAAAATATGGGAGCGCAGCTTGTCAAGGAAGCAGCTTCAAAAACAAATGATGTCGCAGGAGATGGAACTACTTCCTCAACCCTTCTTGCACAAGCAATGGTAAACGCAGGTCTTAAGAATATTACCGCGGGTGCAAATCCGATGATACTTAAAAGAGGAATTGAGAAAGCTGTTGCAGAAGTCGTCGAACAGGTCAAAAAAGTATCAAAAAAAGTACCTGCAACTGATTTAGCAGCAGTTACACAGGTTGCCAAAATTTCGGCAGGAGATGATACTATTGGTGAGAAAATTGCAGAAGCAATAATTAAAGTTGGTAAAGATGGAGTTGTAACAGTCGAAGAAGGTAAAGGACTTCAGATGGAGATCGAGTACAAAGAGGGTATGGAGTTTGATCGCGGATATGCATCTTCCTACTTCTCAACCGATATGGAGAAAATGACGGCTGAGATAAGCGACGCATATGTACTTATTACTGATAAGAAGATTACGGCAGTGTCTGATCTTCTTCCATTTCTTGAGAAGTTTGTGAAAGTATCAAAAAACCTCGTAATTATTGCTGACGAAGTAGAGGGTGAAGCTCTTGCAACTTTGGTTGTCAATAAAATGAGAGGAACCTTTAATGCGCTTGTTGTCAAAGCTCCAGGCTTTGGTGATCGTAGAAAAGAAATGCTTGAAGATATCGCCATCCTTACAGGAGGCACCGTTATCTCAGAAGATTTAGGCAAAAAAATTGAAAACATCGAGGTCTCAGACTGTGGACGCGCCGATAAAGTATGGGCGGACAAAGAAAACTGTCGTGTAATCGGTGGTAAAGGTGAGAACTCAAAAATTAAAGCAAGAGTCGCACAGATAAGACGCACAATTGAAGCCGCTACATCTGAGTTTGATCGTGAAAAACTTCAGGAAAGACTCGCCAAGCTTTCGGGTGGAGTAGCAGTTATTAATGTTGGTGCTGCAACCGAAGTTGAGATGAAAGAAAAGAAAGAGCGAGTTAACGACGCAGTTGCCGCAACCAAAGCTGCACTTGAAGAGGGAATTGTTGCAGGAGGTGGCGTCACGCTCCTTCAAGCAAGAAAAGCACTCATTCCTCTTAAGAAAAAAGTAAGTTTTGAAGAGGAAAAAATCGGCGTTGACATTGTTTACCAAGCTTTAGCAGAACCAGTCAAAACCATCGCTATTAATAGTGGCGCAGATGCCGGTTGGGTTTTGCGCAAAATCGAAGACTCAGCTCAAGCAGATTACGGATTTGACGCGGTTACCTTAGAGTTTGGATCCATGCTTAAAAAAGGAGTTGTTGATCCAGCAAAAGTAGTAAGAAGTTCATTAGAAAATGCAGCATCTGTTGCAATAATGATTCTTACAACAGAAGCACTTGTAACCGATATTCCAGAAAAGAAATCCGAAACATCGGTTGGTGGCGGAATGCCTGGCGGAATGGATGGTATGGGTGGAATGGGCTATTAAGCTTATTTCTTTTCACCACACATCTTACATAGTGATTTGTGCGTGACAACCTCGTATACCGCTGACAGACCGACTAAGACATATACAACTTTAAGTACTAATGGCCAAGCTCCAAGAAGCTTGTCGACTAAGTTGAGGTCAAACAATCCGACCAAGCCCCAGTTAAGCGCACCAATAAGTACGAGTAGAAATGTTACCTTGTGTAATTTCATTATCTCTTATCACCTCCTTCATATTTTTGAGTATAGGCTGCTTAAATTTTCATGTCAAACGATCTGTTGACAAACTGTAATATGACTGAGTATTATTAATTATTCATCATGAATAATGAAGTAAAAGTTCGTATTCAACAATTTTTCAAGACTCACCTAGTTTTATTTCTTCTCTTGCTTCCTTTCGCAGCAATTTTATATTTTGGTATTTTTAAATTGCAGTATGCTGCGACTATTCCACACACTTATCAATTCAATCCAAGCGATGATGTTTTTGTAAAAGATGGAGATTATGCTAGTCTTAACTTCAATAAGAATTCTTTCTTGAGGACGGGTGAAGTTTCGTCCACATGTTCTGGAACAAATTGTGCGAGAAAGAACATTTACCTGAAGTTTAATGTTGATAGAGTAGTTGGAGATGTCAAATCGGTTAAATTAAGAATGTTTGTGAGAGATCCAAGTGGAAGTGCCGGTACTTTATATGCGGTTAACGATAGTAGTTGGACAGAGCAATCATTAACATGGAATAATGCACCAGTGGCTGTTAATGTTCCGCTCAGTTCTCCTGGAAAAGCCTCAAATAAGTCATGGGTCGAATTTTTCATTCCCGCAACGCTTATGCCTTCAAATGGCGTCTATTCATTTAAGATATCTACCACAAATACCAATATGGTTTCATACGACAGTAAAGAGGCATATTACAAGCCTGTTCTTATTGTTGATTCGGCAGAGGTAATTGTTCCAACGGCAACACCAACGCCAGTTCCAATTCCAACCTTAACGCCAACACCAACACCTTTGCCACCTCCCCCACCAACAAGCACACCCGTTCCAACAAGCATTCCCACAAGTGCTCCAACACCAACAAGCGCCCCAGTAGGAGGACTGCCTGGATACACATTGCTTTGGGCGGACGAGTTTAATGGGTCTGTAATTGACAGCACAAAATGGAATGTAGTAACGGGGACGCTTAGTTATGATAGAGGTTGTTATGTGGCAGGTAACGTAGCTATTGTTGGGGGAAATCTTACTGTAACCACAAAGTATCAGCCTAATATTTGTGATTCTCTACGACCTTTCACAACTGGCTATGTGCGTACTACTTCGCCCACAAAGTTCGTAATTAGTCCTACGAATGCAGCTTCGAAGATTGTTCGTCTAGAGTTTCGGGCACAGTTACCATATATAAAAGGTCTTTGGCCAGCGCTTTGGTCACGAAATCAATTCTCTAGCAAAACCATTGGAGCAGCTGATCCCTACGGAGAATTAGATCTTATGGAGCGTTACGGAGATGAAACAAACAATATGACATATGCATCTACAAGTTGGTTGGGAAGTAAGTTTAGCGATGGTAAAACAGGCTATGTCACAAACCGTAGATGTCCCATTCCAACAGGTGATACAACATTGCAGAATAACTGCGGCGATATAACTACGAGCATGCACGATTATGCGTTAGAAATAGATACGAGTAAGGTGAAGCCGGAAGTTCGTTATTTTCTAGACAATAGATTGATAACTGTTCACAATCAAGATACTCAACGTAACGATTCAACATTCCCCTTTAACGCAGCTGATTGGCTAAAATCCTTAAACAACAATTGGGATTTGCGTATTATGACGCAGGTTGTTAAAGAAGGCGACGCTTATCATACCGCTCCAACCATAAGCGGTTATGTTACTCAGGAGCTAAAAGTGGATTATGTTCGTGTCTACAAAAAAAACTAAGTGAGTTTTGCGATCTCTTCAAATAGAGCTGCACGAAAATGCTTAGATGTGTCGTCCATGAATGTCTCTTCGGATCTTTGATGATTAGCAGCTAAGTAACCTCTCATTTTTTCACCATTTTTTATTACATTAGTATGGCAGTGTATAATTAAATCATGAGTAAAAAAAGTTTTACAGCCGAAGAGGCAAAACAAATCGGAGAACAATTAGGAATAGACTGGAGCAAGTTTGACGTTGAGCAGTTTAGAAGTGGGATGGATGTTGAGCTCGAACACGGAACAGTAGATCCAGCAACCAATGTAACGAATGACGATCCATTGACTTGCGGCAAGATCGCGCTAGCGCATCTTAATGAATTCTCAGATTACTACACGCGCCTTAAGAAGATGGAAGCCGAAGCAGACTCCTCTCAAAAATAAACACCGCCATTCTTCATTCACGCCAAGATTATACCATAGAAGTTTTTAAAGTTTAAAAGAGTATCCAGGCGAGTGGACGACGTTAGAACCTTTTTGGCTCAGATTTGATTAAGAATATCTAATTCTTCTTTATAAACCTGTTGCGTAAGTTCAAACCCCCATGGACTATGATCCTGTCCTTCAAGAATCATTACTTTTCCACCTTTGGATTTAACTTTTTCAATGACTTGATTTCTCAGCTTCTGACTTATGAATTTATCTTGAGCGCCGTATACTAAATGAATTTTACCTTGATATTGATCTAAGCATTTTAAAAAATCTCCGTTCTTTGCTTCTTTCCAGAAACTGCCTTTGTATTTTTGTCCACCTTCTTCATACGCTTGATTAAAATCAATCTCAACATCGGATTTCGGATCAGGTACCCAAAGTAAGATGCAAGGAATTTTGTCTTTTACTCCTGGTTTAGAAGTTGAGATTACCGCCGCGGTTGCACCCATGCTTTGACCAAGAAGAGAAACTTTGTACCCTTGATCTAAGTACTTCTTTATGAAGAATACAAGAGCGTCAACCCATTCATTAAAAGATGAATTTAAAAAATCTCCATCGGAATTGCCAGAATTTGGTTGATCAAATCTTAAAGTAGAAAACCCTTTTTGATCTAAAAGTCTTGCGAAATCTACAAACTGCTTCGCAGATCCGAGGGAAGATCCTCTAAAGCCATGACACATTATTACAATCTTCTTTTGTGAAGAAGTAGGTTCTGACAGATAACAGAATATTTTCTTACCGTTTATATTCTCAAAAAAAATCTTTTCCTTCATGTAAGAATTGTAGCAGAAAGGATCGAATGTCCGCGTCCCTATGAAGCTAAAAAGGCGAGTCCAGGTTCGTGGATTATGTTCACGCCTTTTACGCACAGATTTGATCTTGTATACTGTTACTCTATATTGGGAGGTGATCATAAATGAAGACAATGACATGCAATCAACTAGCCGGTGCCTGTGACATAGAATTTCATGCTGAAACTTTTGAAGAAATGGGAGAGATGAGTAAAAAACATGCCATGGAAATGGGTGAAAAGGGAGATAAAGCACACATCGACAAAATGGAAGAAATGAAGAATAATTATATGAATAATCCTGAAAAGGTTAAAGAGTGGTTTGAGAAAAAACAAAAAGAATTTGATTCTCTACCCGAAGATAAATAATTTAAGCTGTCCTTGTGCTCTAAATTTGACGAGTCCAGGCGAGTGAGAGCTTGCCCTGAGTTTATCGAGGGGACGTTAGAACTTGTTACGCACAAATTGTATAATTACTTCAACATGGCAGAGTCAGGAAGTGGTGAAACGGGTTTTTCTACTGATGAAAGTGCGTTGGCTTATCTTCAGTCTCATATTCCTCCTGAAGCAGAACGACAAGTGGTTGACTTAACTCCTTTAAAAACTAAACTATTTGACACTCCCAACACACCATCCCCGGGTCGCCATGAATTTAAAGGTGAGAATGGACTTGCAGTATCTTTTGATCTTTTGGACGTTTCTGAAGATGAAAATTACTACCATGATTACTGGCAAAACTTAAAACCTGATAGTACAATCGAGGGAAACTGGAGACCGATCTACTACATGCGTGACTTGTATGTAAAATCTTCGAACTTCTCTTATAGTTTGAATCATAACGGAGAAATTTTTTGGTTCCCTGGTTTAAATAGCGGAGATTCAGAATTATCTCATGACTATGTAAATCTAGGGAAGAAAAGAATCTATTTATTAGATCAAGATGGATTTTTGGCAAGGCCAATTGATCTTTTGGGATTTTTTCATGAGATAGGACATATTGAAACATATCCCACTCTCCCAAGAAGCTCTGATTCGTTGTCTCATGGTTATTTAGGCGAGCGTTTGCCATACACAGCAAAACGTGCAGCTTATCAATTGCAAAGTGAAGAGGCTGCGAACACATGGATGCATAAGCATGTTTGCAAACTATTTGAAGATGTCGGCGTTCCTTTACAAGATGTTGAAGATTACTCTCGTCATATGCAACTTAAATCATACCACGATGTATTCAGAAGAAGATTTTTAACTCCTCCTCAGGCACCGATAACTCCTGCTAAGTAGACGCCAAAACTAAGTGTCCAGGCTAGTTGAATATGTTGGAACTTATTTTAACCAGCAATATTACGGAAATAGAGCGTTGATAAAATTGTAAATAGAGTCATAGTAGCTGCAAGTCCATTACTACCCATAATAAACCTATCTCTTGTAAAAAAACCATGCAAAGAGAATCCTCCTTGAACGAAAAATAAGATGCCTAAGAAACCAAATGAAAGTCCTGCTGTCTCGTGAGTTTGCCAGATTTGAATAAGTTGTGGCAGTGTCATTAAGGGGTTTACAATACTTACAATCCAAATTATCTTTGCCCAATGTATTTTTTTAGCAACTTTTTCTCTATTCATTTCTGAAAATTATAGCAGAAGTTCTAACAGTACTATTGCCTTATAGTTGTTTGGAGTGCTGGGAAGCGAGTCCAGAGGGAGGGATTCGAACCCCCGTAGTCTTACGACGGCAGATTTACAGTCTGCTCCGATTGTCCACTCCGGCACCTCTGGTTATGGTAAATTATATCATCTCTTCAGCCTCATTCTTGATATAATCTGTAAATGAAGGAAGTATTGGGATTGGTTGCGGTTGCGCTCTCCATTATTGGACATGCACCTTACATCAAGGACACAATTAATAAAAAAACAAAACCTCATGTATTTACATGGCTTGTGTGGTCTATCGTAACAACGCTCGCTTTTCTGGCGCAGTGGGTCAAAGGAGGCGGAGCCGGGTCGTGGACTACCGGTGTCACTGGGGTAATTACGATAATCATCATGCTTCTGGCCCTGAAAAACGGCACGAAAGACATTAAAACAATTGATAAGATTTTTTTTGCAGGAGCTTTGCTTGCGATTATTCCTTGGTATCTAACAAAAGATCCAACGCTATCTGTAATCATGATTACAACAATCGACGTTTTAGCTTTCTTCCCAACAATTCGAAAAACCATAAACGATCCAACAAGCGAAACGTTTTTCATGTATGCTTTGAATCTTTTTCGCCATAGCATATCTATTCTTGCTCTTGCCACTTATAATATTTCCACAGTGTTGTTTCCGGCAGCCATTCTTGTAATGAATGGTGTGATGACAGCGATAATGCTTCGCCCCAAATACAAAAAATAAATGGAAAACTAATCAAAGCTTCTTGATATAATTGACTCGTGATAATTACGCAGTCGAAGCCATACTCTAAAGAAGAGGTCGAAAAACTAAAAGAACAGTTTGGCATGTATATAAAAACTGTTTTTGATATTGATAAAAAAATTTGCTCAGCAGGATGCGATCGTCATTTCGACTCTGAGCAGTTACTTCTTGAAAAGGGCTCAAAACAAGAAAACTTATGGGGAGGGGGAATAGATTTGGAGACAAAAGCGACTGATTGTAACTCGATGATAAATATACGCCCAAAACAGAATAACAATAGTAACGAAATTCAAGATGCTACAATAAGAAAGGAGTTTGAAGAATTGACAAAATTCTTTTTTAAGAAAGTCTATGAGTAATAAATACATTCTAGAATCATTAGCAAGCGATTTAAAGAGAGTCGCCTTAGGTAAACACCGTGGCTCAGACTCAATGGCTAATCGATTCCTTGAGGAAGCTCTAAAGAGAAGAAATGAGGTTGAGATGAATAGTTTGAAACCTTATTTAAAAAAGATACTCGGAAAACTAAATGAAAACATCGACGCGGACGAGGCCCTTATGTATGGTACCCTCATACAAAACTACACCCAATATTCTAAATAGAAGCTGGTTCTGCTATCATGAAGTATGACGCTTACCGAGTTATCATACTACGTACGTAAGTATTATCCCTTTGTCATACTCGGACTCCTTTTATTTCTCATCCTATACTACTCAATCCAGTTAACGATCATCATTATTCAAAGTAGAAACAAGAATATTTTCACCGACCCTGTTTTTGGCAAAATACATGCCCCAATTATCTCCGAAGCCTCTTCAAGTGGGGACATAAAATATACGCTTGATACGATCGAAGGGAAGCCTGTTACCGCAACAGAGTCTGCTAAAGTATATTTTCTCCCACCATCGGCTACAAAATTTGGTTACCGAGAGCGTCTCTATTTGTTTGCAAAATCATTTGGGTTTAGCGCAATATCAAAATATACACTAGTCGATAATCAAGCTGTTTTTGAAGATGACGTTCAGAAACTTGTTATTGACGTGACTAACTTTAATTTTACGTACGATTATAAATTCGAAGGAAAAGATGATATTTTCGAAACTGCGGTCATGCCACAGACAGATGAAAGTCAATCAAAGGCGACTGAGTTTCTCCAGTCAATCGGCAAGTATCCTGACGAGCTCACCAGGGGTAAAGTGGTATCGCAGTTTCTTAACTATGACGTTGAGAAGCAGAGCTTTGTTCCCCTTACTCGTAATCTCAACTCAAACGCAGTTGAAGTTAATTTTTATCGCCCAGAATTAGAGGGAACGCAGGTTGTTTCGCCAAAATATCCACAAAGCCATAACTACGTCCTTATGGTTTTTTATCCGGAGAGCGGGTATAAGATACTGCGTGCTCAGATGCGTTTCTACCCTAAGTCTGACGAACACGTTGGCGTGTATCCATTACGACGAGGAGACGAAGCGTTAAATGACTTAAAAGCTGGAGGAGGAGTATTACTGTCGAATCCTCAACAGACGAGAGAAGTGATCATTAAAAAAATGTTTCTGGCGTACTTTGACTCGAACGAATACCAAGATTATTTACAACCAATTTACGTCTTCTTAGGAGACGATAATTTTGCCGCTATTGTTCCTGCGATAAGCAAAGACTTCCTCACAAAATAATATAATCAACATTGGTTTCTATCCATTGGATGAGATTAGTAGTGTCATTAAAGCGATCGAGACTCTTAAGAACAATAATGATGAGATCATGACCGTCAGCTCGTTTGTAAAAACTCACAAGATTTTCTCCTGCCAACTCCGTATAACCCGTCTTAAGTCCTCCAACGCCCCTTATTTCGCCGAGCAGTTTGTTTACATTAGTTAGTGTGTGAAAATATTTAAAATCAACATCTGAAATAATAATTTCTTTTGTTGAAACAATCTTTGAGAGATATTGATTAGATAGAAGAGCGCGACCCGCAAGTGCAAGATCAAACGCTGTTGTGTATTGGTTGTCTTCATCTAATCCCGCAGGGTTGGTAAATAGAGAGTCTTTCATGTGCAGTTCCTGCGCTTTTTGATTCATCTTGACAATAAATTTATCTCTTCCGTAATGATCAGCGAGTGCATATGCAGCATCGTTTCCCGAATGCACGAGAAGTCCGTAGAGTAGATTTTCAATAGTTATTTTTTCGCCCTCAACAAGTTCCATAACCTGTCCATCCTCGACAACTTGGCCAATCGTTATAATTTGTTCTGGTTTGTAGATATCATGCGCAACGAGTGCGGTAAGTATCTTGGCAGTAGAGGCGGGAAAAAGTCTGGTTCGAGCAGATTTTTCAAACACAGGCGTGAAAGAGGCTAAGTCTGCAATATAGACGCTTTCTGCAGTTACAAAAGGTTGAGCGTTTTGTTTGAGGACAGGGATAGGATGAATTACTGGTTTTTTAACTTCAGAAGTTTCTGAAAACAGACTTCGATTGAATGCAAAAATATGAAAGAGTTCTGAGTCTCCTGGATAGAAAAGGAACAGCAACGAGTAAAGCGTAAAGAGAAAAATGAATTTGACTTTCATACGATTCGATCCATATCTCTTGGATATAAAGCAGCTTCTCTGATATTGATAAGTCCGAGCAGATTTTTCGTAACTCTTTCAAGTCCAAACGAAAATCCACCCTCTGGTGGCATGCCGTATTTAAACGCCATCAAATACATCTCAAAATCCTTTGGATTCATACCTCTCTTTTTAATGGTCTCAGTTAAGTCTTTGTAATTATGAATTCGTTGACTTCCACTTGCAATTTCTAAGCCACGGAATAGAAGATCGTAACTCAAACTAACTTCGGGATTTTCTGGATCCGGCATGGTATAGAACGCTCTTTTACCCGTAGGAAAATGAGTGATAGTGACAAAATCAGTTCCATGTTCTTTGGCTGCCCATGCGCAAATGTCGATTTCATCCCGTGGTGAAAGATCTTTTTCTCCTCGTACATCCCGTTTTGTTTCTTTAAATATTATTTCTTGTGCTTCGGTTAATTTAAGACGGGGTATTTTTCCGTAGAGCACTTTTTTTTCTTGAAATAGTTTCATTTCGTGCTCGCATGTTTCTTCTGCATATCGAATCATCTCAACGCCTACTTTTTCCAAATCATCAAGAAGTTCTTCAAAGGTAACATGACCCATCTCACAGTCTAGTTGGATTGTTTCTGCAAGGTGACGCGTTGTCACTGATGGTTCAGCACGATACGCATGCGCAATGGTATAAACGCGCTCAAATACAGGTACGAGCATTTGTTTATAAAGCTGTGGACTTTGTGTAAGTGTTGCCTCCCGATCGTAATAGGCAAATTTGAAAACTTCAGAACCGCCTTCGGTTGAAGACCCAGCAATTTGAGGTACAAAAATCTCGATACACCCAATGTCCGTTGATATTTTTCTAAATCCTTCTGCGATTGCAGCCTGCACCTTAAAGATCGCTCGTATTTGCGGATGTCTCAGGGATAACGATCGATAGTCAAGAAGTGTCGGTAGTGTAAGTTGTAATGTGTCTTTTGACATGTCGAACGGAGGCAGTTCTGCCTTGCCAATAACATCGATTTTTTCGGCAACAATTTCAATGTTCCCAGTCTTGATTTTGTCATTGACCATATGAGGTGGTCTCTCTTTCACCGTACCCGTAACCTTAACAATATCTTCAGAGTTCAAATGAGCGTGTGTTTCATTACCAACGACCTGAACAACGCCTGTTCGATCGCGCAAATCAATAAAGACGATTTTTTTGTGATTACGAATGGTATGGATGGTCCCAAAAAGCTCGATATTTTTACCCACCATTGAAGCAGTGTCTAAGACTGAGGTTTTTTTCATTTCTTATATTTTACATGATTAATCAGCTTTATCTGGAAGATGACGCGTGCCTTCTATTTTTTGTCCGAGTGACATGATGTTTTTGCTAACCATCGACAATTGATTGTAGGCGTTTGTGATATGTTTGGTTAATATAGAAACAGAGTCGTCAACTCGTTCGTAATCTTTTTTCATTGACTTTAAAAGTTCGAGAATTTCTTTGGCTTGTTTTTGTATTTTTTGACCTTCGTAGGACATAAGAATTGCTTTCATATATGCGTAAAAACTAAGAGGAGAGACGGGGATTACTCGATTGGACGCTGAGTAATCATAAAGGTCGGCGTCTCTTATAATTTCGTAAAAAATTGATTCAGCAGGAATATACATGAGCGCATAGTCAACGGTACCCTCACTTACGACGATATACTTTTTTGAGATATCATTTATGTGTTTTTTTACATCTTTGATGAATTCTTTTTTATACATTTGCTTCAACTCTTCTTTTGTTTCTTTAGATCCTTTTCTAAAGTTTTCCATAGGAAACTTGGAGTCGATACAGACCATTCCCGATGATGTCTTAATTACGGCGTCTACTTTTTCACCACTCTTGAACTGATATTGGATCTGAAACATTTCGTGAGGGAAGTGTTGTGATAACAGGTCTTTGAGTATCTGTTCTCCAATGTTTCCCCGTAGTTTTGGTGATTGCAGGAAATCCTGGAGCTCCTTCATCGAACGTCCAATTTCAGAGAACTCTCCGACATCTTTCTGCACTTGAGAGAACAGTTTGGCGGCGTTATCAAGACGCGCGTTCATGTTGGTTGTTGAACTTTTGAGCCATTCAACAAGTTCGTCAGACAACCCGGATTTTTTTTCCAAATTATTTAGCCACTGACGCAGGATAAAAAGTGTGATTGCAAAAAGACAAACTATGAGAAGAATTAAACGAACGTCCACCCAATCATTATACCTCAAATCGTGTAACTTGTAACTTTTATCTTGAAATAATAAGAAGATCTGTTACAATTTCATAAATGGAATACGCAAGTACCGCCCAATATTGGCATTTTCGCTTTAACCTCTCACGGGAGGGTGGTATTTGTATATGTCATAAAAGCTAACACTTAAATTTACAAAACACCGACCTCCCGAAAGGGAGGTTTTTTTATGGTTATAAATTAATTTTTAAAAAATATGAAAGAACAAATAGAGCGAAAAATTATTGGAGATTGGTCAAGTTTAATAGGTCCGACAATTAAGCTTGAGAACTCAGAGTCTTTTGACAATTTTATAAGAGGTACCTTTGATAAGTTTCAAGAGGCTTATAAACCAGAACCTGGGTATGAGTACTTTTTTTATCAAAACACTGGTTTGCCATCGCCCATTATTCGTATCGACATGCCTCTTGTGTTGGGCTCTGTTGAAGAAAATCAGGGTATTTATGAAATTGAGACTCGTCCTGCAGGTTTAGGACTTGATAGCATGTTGTTTGAAGAACACAGAGCAACATTCAGACGTTATATCGATTTGTTGCAAATCATTCTTGAACGTCCATTTGCCGTCAAAATGTTACCCTATATCCAAGATTCTCGACATGATCCTGGTGGAGAAAAACGTGAGTTTGCACAATTAATGGGTATTCCATTTTTTGACAAAGATGAAGAGCCAGATAATATTGATGATTTCTTATACTTTGTGTATGGCAATTGCAGTACAGTTCCAACTCTTCAAAAGTATGAGGAGAGAAGCTTATTTCCTGTAAGGGACGATGGAAATAAAAACTATCTTGTCCAAATGGGCAAGGCATCAATTGCTGACCTGGTCACCGTTTCTCGAAAAATGAATCTGGGTGCGTCATTTGTATTAAAGCCACGAAAAGGAATGTGGGCGCAAGATGTTCAGATGTATCCAGGTGCACTTAGAACAAAATACGACGGTTTTGCTCTTGAGAAAGATATTGTAAGAGTAATAGAAGATGGTAAGATTGAAAATTATTTATTGCAACCATTTATAAGTCCGGGTCTTTTAGATATTGATGGGAAAGAGTATTGTGCCATGGCAAGAGTGTATGGTCTCGCCAATATGACAACTCATTCATACGATCCGGTAAATGGTATTTATATTGCTCGACGTAACGTACGTTTGCACGGGACAAGTGATGCAATAACAGGAGAGTTATTATTATGAAAAATCATATAAAACAAACAGAAACATATTTAAGACACTTAGTACGTTATCGTTCAGTAACAGGTAACAAACTGCAGTGTGATGCCATTATTAATTACGTTTTACATTCTCTTCCTGTAGTTGCAAAAAGTAAGCGTTATGAATGCAATGGAGTGAAAAGTTTAGTAGTTGCTCTTAACGAAAAATCGTTAAAAAAAGCTACGTTGTGTTTTCATGCTCATTTAGACGTAGTTGACGGTAGTAATGCACAATTTCAACTGAAAAAAACAGGTGATTTTTATACAGGTCGTGGTGTGTATGATATGAAGGGTTCTGCGGCGGTATTTCTCTCTCTGCTTAATTATTATGCGCAGATAAAGCAGTACCCCGATGTGCAATTTTTATTTACTACTGATGAAGAAGCTGGAGGGTCAAATGGAACGCAGTTTGTTCTTTCACAAGGGATAAAATCACGATTTGTAATTACAGGAGAGCCAACTAATTTAAAAATTGGTACACAAGCAAAAGGAGCGATTTGGGTTAAGGTGAGAACTAAAGGAATTCCAGCACATGGAGCGTATCTTATGAATGGTAAAAACGCAGTCGTCGAACTCATTAAAAAAATGAAAACGATATTATCGTTGAATACCAATACTAAAAAGGGCATCACCGTAAACCTCTCGTGGATAAAAAGCGACAATGCTATTGCGAACAAAGTGCCGGATAGCACAGAGGCAATGCTTGATATTAGATATTTTTCTCAGCGGGAAATGATTCTAGACGTATTAAACTCAATAAAAGATGTGAATACTGATTTTGACATTGATTTGGACGCAGAGCCTGTAATATGTTCTCAAAATAACAAGTATTTACAAACACTTATGTCAATTGTCAAAAAAGAAAACAAAGACAATGATCCTACGATAAAATGCTTAGGAGGTTCAGATCTGGGATATTTTGCGAAAGTTGGAATTCCAGGAGTAGAGTATGGATTGTCTGGGATTGGGCATCACTCAACTGATGAGCGATTGAACATATCAAGTCTTGACGTTTACTTCAATACGTT
>CAYHIW010000016.1:0-20002 GCA_964356745.1 uncultured Gammaproteobacteria bacterium
TTCAGCAATTCGTGGCAACAAAGATTGCTTCTGTTTGTCAAGACTGAGTTCTTTATATAGTTCAGTTGGATCAATGGGTATGATAAAAACTCCCGTATCTTCAAGCAATAACTGTTCGGCGACCAAGGTCTTGCCGGTACCTGGAATTCCCACCAAGAGAACAGACTCAGGATCCTGTTCAATTCCTCGACTTATATCTAAGTTGGCAAGTGGCCTTACAAGACCTCTTTTAATCATGTCGACCGCGTACTCTATACCATGCACTTCTTGACTACTTCGATTCTTAAGACCAGATCGTATAAGATCGTAATAAATTTGATAAAGTAAATCCGAATGCTCCAACATTTTGCTCTGACCAAGTATCGAGCCTACCTGAACAACAAGCTCCGCCAGATCTGTCTGATATAGGGCAAGCTCTCGTATTTCTACGATATATTTACTTTGAGAAGCAATCTCATCTGTAAAATTTTCTTTATTGACCGGACCAAAATCTTTATACAGATAGAGTCCGGTGTGATGGGGAGTTGTTGGTGCAAGATTAGGTCCCATATACCAACCGCCCGTCTTTGATCTGGCTGCTTTTCCTACATGAAATGGGGGGTAGTTTTCGGCGGGAATCTCGTTGCCGTCTGAATCCATACGCGTTCTCACTTTTGCCTTATAGGTTTGAGCAACAAGCGCCTCAAGAAGCTCGACTTGCTCATTTGACATATTGTCTATGTCAAATCTCACGATGATTCGTGGCTCAACTTTTTCACCACTAAAATCAGGAACCAAAACAGTTTCAAAAATACTAGGTGTAATCCCTTCTATTTCTTCAATTTTATTGCGAACAACATTAATAAGAGGCTCTATTGCATCAAGTTTGGGAGGATGAACAAGAGGATTAAGCTCTCCTAAGCTAATTTCTGCAGGATCGCGAAGGGCATTTCTTCTTATTTCATTTTCTATGGAGGGCGACTCAGGTGCGGGCGGACCTACAATTCTTCCCATTCCTACCATTGCAGCCTCAATGTTACTTGCCATATGCGTGGCTATTGTAACAACGAAGTATACGAGAGTCAAACTAAAGCTATTTTTAGAGTATAATGTAGCTATTACTTCGTTATGAAAATTACTTATATCTCCTCTTATATACCCCGTAAATGTGGTATTGCAACATACACGCGCGATCTTTCCGTAGAAATCCATAAAAAACGTGTCGCTATTGCTCTTATTGCGATGGAAAATCCTTTTCTCCCCCATTCCTACACCGCTCCGGTTACCGACATTATTCATCAAGAAAAATTTGAAGACTATCAAAAAATAGCTAAAAAAATAAATAAAAGTTCAACAGATATCGTTCACATCCAACATGAGTTTGGTTTATTTGGTGGAGATGATGGTGAGTATATTTTATCTTTGGCTTCTGCACTTACCAAACCTCTCATTGTCACATTTCACACGATACTCTTCACTCCTACCGATCGTCAAAAATATATCATTCAAGAACTCGCACGACTGAGCAGAAATGTAATCGTTATGGACGAAGTTGCCAAAAATCGACTGGAACATGTGTACGGTCTCAATCCTCATCACAGTATTTTTATACTTCATGGTGCACCAATTGTAAAAATGAAAAAAGATGACGCAAAAAAAGTCATCAACCTTTCAGACTCATTTATTCTTCTTGCAAACAACTTACTAAGCAGAACTAAGGGAATTGAGTATGCCATTGGCGCTATTGAACATGCTGTAAAAAAAATACCCAATCTTGTATTTCTAATAGTCGGAGAAACACATCCCTTAGTCAAAAAAGGTGAGGGCGAATCGTATAGAAACGAGCTACAAGCACTCGTCAAAAAACTCAATCTTGAGAAGCATGTCGTCTTCATCAACGAATATGTCTCGCTTGAAAAATTACAGATCTACTTGGCTTCTGCAGATGTGTACATTACTCCTTATTTAGATCCTCAACAAATTACCTCAGGAACACTTTCATATGCAATTGGTGCAGGAAAAGCATGTATTGCAACTCCCTACATATACGCAAAGGACATGCTTGCAAAAGATCGTGGCACTCTCGTACCATTTCGCGACAGCAAGGCGATTGCAGATGCCCTTATAGAGCTGTATCGCAATCCAAAAAAGCTCAACAGACTAGAAAAAAACGTAACTCAATTACGCAAAGATATGCGCTGGTCACGTGTTGCTGAAAAACATATTGTTGTCTACAAAAAAATACTGGAATTAAACGATACTCAGACCATTACAAAAAACTTTATAGC
This sequence comes from uncultured Gammaproteobacteria bacterium, assembly GCA_964356745.1. Classification (GTDB taxonomy): domain Bacteria; phylum Patescibacteriota; class Microgenomatia; order UBA1406; family GWC2-37-13; genus CAYHIW01. The sequence goes on from CAYHIW010000016.1 coordinate 2,268, forward strand.
TAAACCTCTCGATATTTCTTATCTCACTCATATCACCGACGCAGTCGGTATGATTCAACATACTCATCACATCATTCCGGATAGAAAATTTGGATACAGTACCGATGACAACGCAAGAGCACTCATCGTGGTCTCTCAGCTTTACTCAAAACTCAAAACAAAAGAAATTGCCAAGCTTGTTGAACTTTATGTAAGTTTTCTTACCTTCGCTCAAGAACCTAACGGCAAATTTCATACATTTCTTAACTTCAACGGGAGTTGGGATGATACTACCGATGTTACTGACCCCTACGGTAAAGCCATGTGGGCACTAGGAATGAATTTATACTTAAGCAACGACTCACACCTTGGACAGTCTGTACACTTTCTTTTTATAAGAAATTTTGCTCAGATGGATAACATTCGCGACTTAAGAACAGCGGCCTACACGATTCTCGGACTGTATTATTACATCCTTACCTATGAAACAAAAACAGACGCTGCGGGGCTTGCTGTTGAATATCTCGACAGATTAGCTGGATTCATTATTAAAGCATATGAAAAACATAGCACTCCTGGATGGGAATGGATCGAGGATACCGTGACATATGATAACTTCAGACTTCCTCAGGCACTATTTGCTGCGTACATGATTACAAAAAATGAAAAATATAAAAAAGTCGCAGAAGCAATGTTGATGTTTCTTACCAACTGTAATTTTGACAAACAAAAAGAGTATTTTGATTTTATTGGTCAAGATGGTTGGTATGTGAAAGGACAAAAAAAAGCCGAGTATGATCAGCAACCTCTTGAGGCAGCTGCGGCGGTTGACGCATATATCTTTGCTGCAAAAGCACTTCATAAAAGATCGTACCTTTCTCAAGCTCTTATCGCCTTCGAATGGTTCTTTGGTAATAACCGTAGTCATCGGTATCTTTATGACGAAAACACAAAAGGAGTTTTTGACGGACTTACCTTACGAGGTGTTAATCAAAATGAAGGTGCAGAATCAATCGTCTGCTTTCTTATATCGTGTTTATCTCTACAACGCGCATTAAAAAAGATCTAATACCCTCTTTTTTTCGACTGTGGCCAATCCTATTACCCTATCTGCTGCTCCGTAATAGACGTAATATAATCCGTCCTTCTCTATTGCTCCACAGGTATAGACTACGTTATTGATGTATCCTTTTTTTTCGTATTCTTCTTCTGGCTCAAGAATTGGTTCAGACGAACGATAGATTATTTTTCTTGGGTCTTCGAGATCAAGAAACATTATTCCCAATCGGTAGGTGAGATTGTGGTCAACGCCGTGATAAAAAAGCAACCACCCTTTTTCTGTCTCAATCGGAGGTCCTCCTATTCCTGTACGCATCGAGTCCCACATACCTGGTCTTTCTTGAAATACCGGTTCATTATTACTCCAACCAGTAAGACTTTTAGATTTCCCAAAATATGTTTTTCCTACTCCCGCTCTATACAGCAACCAGTACTCCCCGTTTACTTTTTTAGGGAAAAAACTTGAGTTTTTTCCTGTCAGATTTGGAATTATGACGTCATGATCTATAAAAGTTACAAAGTCTTTTGTGGTTGAGAGTGCAATCGTCGGTCTTTTTGCAATTTTTTCTTTCCAATTGGGATTTACTTCTGCATGTATGTCTTCTGATACCGCCGTATAACTAATGTAGTACGTATCGTCAATCTTCACGATTCGTGGATCTTCGATACCAAGAGACTCGTCGGGATGACCATGACCATAATACAGAGGGCTTTGTCTTCTTTCAAAATGAATTCCATCACTACTGGTTGCCAAACCAAGCCGAGAATGAATGTCTTTTTTACCCATTGCTCGATAAATCAAATATATCTTGTCTTCAACCATGATTGCGCCTGGATTAAAGACAAGCATATCTTCCCAAGGGAGATCTGTTGGAGTCAGTATGGGATTGAATTCTGAACGTTGTAATTTCAACATATGTGTTGGATGAACGAATAAGTATACTGTTTACAATTTTGGTTTTGTATGGTATAATATACGTAGCTTAAGATTCTAAATCTGCTTGAATATAACCTCAATATAAGACGGTCATGAACAATAGTTGTTTAAAGGGCCAGTTTTTAGGAAAGCTTCACAAATACATATAGTTTTGCTCGAGTAATCCAGGAAGACATTTTTGAGCAGTTTTAGTTTTTTAAGTTTTTTTGTATAAATTTGGTATAATTAGAGCCTATGAGTAAGGAGTCTCTATTTCGGGCTGCACAAGTTGGTGCTATATCGTTAGCACTTGCAACAGCATGCTCAAGCACACCCAAAGAATCTACCCAAACAGACACTCCTCCAGTAATACCGTCAGAATCAACATGCAGTAATTACCCCATTCTTCTACCAGTGGAAGGTTCCACTGTCTTTGGTGATAAAAATAGACAGTTTGAAGCTTCAGAAATGAGTCCAGGTCTATACGAAGTCAAACTCGTTGACGGTATTGGAACTTCTGGAGATGGCGTTATCCAAAGAATTGAAGGTATTCCAGGAGCACATATTGTATTTCTCGACGATGGTGGAGTCGCTGAAATTAGAGTCGAATCTTTAGATATTATAGGATCTCTAGCCACGGTAACCGACTGTTTATTCACCGTCAACCAACCCGCCTAACAACTATCTCCTCAACCTTCCTACTATAAAGTTATCCAGTAACGGAGTTTAGTTGTAAATTGACATTGATTTATCCTGTTCTATCAGGCCATTCTAACCCCCTGCGGTTGGATACGACCTATCCTGACGAGCTAAAAAGAAGTGATTTAAGGAGCTTGTGTTCTTTATAAGGTTGATTGAATACTCCCGAACCCATATGACCCTCCCCTTTTGCCAAAATGAATTTTGCACCTAATTTTTCTGCAATCGGACGAGCTTGCTTATCGTTACAACCCCACGGATCGTTATCAGAGTTAATGAGGATAATTTCTGCCGTGTTGGATTTGATTTTATTCCAGTCGTAATTGTCTTCAAGCATTAGATTTGCATCTTCGCTAATTTTTACGTAGAACCCCGCAACGAGAATTGCCTGTTTTATTCTCACGTTAATTCGCTGTAGAAAACTTAAAATGAGTGGAGCTGCCGAAGAATGACCAATGACAATTGTCGATTCGTCAATCTTAGGTGCATTTTCTTGAACAAATTTCAATGTTTCCTGTATTTTTGGCTTGTCAGTATTCGGAAGTAACGGCCACCAAACTTGAAACCCGTGTTCTTCAAAATATTTTTTAGTGTCTCCAAACCAGAAATAATCTCTATCACTGCCACCTGTTCCATGAAGTAAAATCGCTTGTTTCATATTTTATATTGGCTGCCCAGCAGGGATTCGAACCCCGATAAGCAGATCCAGAATCTGCTGTCCTACCATTAGACGACCGGGCAATAACCACCCTATTTTACCAAATAGAACCTCCTATACGCCTTGCAATTTGCTCGATTCATTCTATAATCCTTTTGTATATGCGTGAGCGAAGCGTTGGAGCTCTTATAGAGAAATGGCACTTTCATGTTCCGTATGATGTACGCAGTACTATTGATTCTGCCTATCAAGAATGGATAAAAGAAGCTGCAGGAATAACGTATCAACTACGAACAGAGGAGTATCGAGAACGTTTCTTACGATCTAATCCCCGGAGTTTAGAATTCAAAGAGAAAAATATTCTTTTTGCCGATCTCCTTTTTACCACTATTCTTGACCGTCAGAAAGAGATTGTCAATGATGAATATAGGGATGTTTTTGATAACTCACCTCAACTTCTAAGATTAATCAGCACGAGTAGAAGAATAAAAAAATACACCTCGTTATTTCAAAAAAAAGAAAAATCAATACCGTATACAAAAAGAAATGTTTCAATGAATTATTCCTTATTAGAGGTGTTACAGACACTGGGAAAACACATGAATACGCTAGAACAAGAAGGAAAACTGAACGAAGTCATATCAAATCTTCGGATAAAAAGGAAAAAATAACCGCTATTAATTAGCAGATGGACTCAGAAAGGCGGACTTATCTACCTCAAACCATGGATTGATTTGACTTAATGTAAATTCGTCAAGATGGGGAAGTTCTCCTTTTTGCTTACGATTTAACATCTCCTCGGCTAATTGTTTTACTAAACAAATATCGTCTTCAGCGAAATCATCAGTAGGGACCATTCCTCTTCCCACTGCAATCATCACAAAATCAATATTATTATTGGTAAATGAGACGCCATATTCGTCCATTCCAGACCTATCAGCTTCATCTTTAACACGCTTATAGACCCCAACTTGAAGTTGATCAAGATCACGCACGCCACCAAAGAAATTTCCATGCAAACCTGCATTTTTAAGCGAAATTTGATATGCTCGTTGTGCGATATTTTGCGCCATTAATTCTTCTCTATTATGTTTAATAACTTCCCTAAGAAGATTTTTTTCGCCATTAAATCGTTGGCTAAATGAGTATTCTTTCATTGCTCATAATTATACTACAAGCTATTTACTAAATCAATTTGCATACACAAATAGTTTACATCTACTCATATATACTTGACATTTTGGATACATGAAGAGTATACTATGGGGTTTGCCTTTTAGGAAAACATAAGAATCCGCAGAAGCTTGTGGAACCTCTTTCGTTGACCATGAAGGAAAACTCCACGCACAACACACCAGTTGTGAATGGACGCACATTGAAATATAGGAGCAACTCAAACTCTCATCATGGAATGATGAGATCTCAAGGAGGAAAGCGCATGAAGCGCATGTACCTGATCGTCCTCGTGGCGATCCTCAGCATGCTGTCGACACAGGCTATTCAGCCTGCATCGGCCGCAACTCTGCTCTCCGCTAAGGAGCAGCAGATGAAGTTGTTCTTGAAGTCGGAAATGCCGACTCTGAGCAACTCCGAGCTCAACGCTCTGGTCAAGGACAAGGCGTTCGTTGCGGCGGCTTCAAAAGTCGTTCGTATCGAGATCTCGCATGTTCCCAAGACCTCAAGCGTTACGACTCGAGCAGCTGCAGGGTGTACCAACGACTGGACCAGAGTCAAGGGTCGCGGTCTGTTCGGCACACTGTGGTCGCACACGTTGCACACAACCGGTTGTTGGGACGGCAAGAACATCGTGACGAGCGCCTCGATCACGAAGACTGTCCCTGACGTCACCACGTATGGAAGCACCTTCGGGTGGTCCTACCGAGGTGAGTGGCAACCACGCAACAAGCACTGGTACACGTGGAACGGTCACTACAAGGGTGGGTACATCAACGCGATCTTCGGCGAATTCGCACGATGCCTCGGTGGAAACATCGGCTGCATCGATCAGCGGTTCACGAACCTCGACGTTCGATACCACTACGACGGTTCCACCGCTTACAGAAACGAGGTGAACTGATGAAGAACACTTCGACGCTTGAGAAGTTCACCGCTTCTCAGCTCGTTTGGATGGCCGTTGTCATCTTGGCGGGTTTGCTCAATCCGGTGCTCGGAGGAATCATCTTTCCTCTCCTGCTCTCGGTTGCGAGCTATCGACGCGGTGAAAGGAAGTTCGGCTTCTTTCTCCTCTGCTTCGCGGGCGCTTTCGTGATCTGGACTCTTTCGGGGTTCATGTTCTCGACGTCTTCGAGTGGTGGTGGAAGCTGAAGCTTCTAGAGTTGCACCTCCACATGTATCATACGTGAAGAAATTTGCGTAGAGCCAGGATTGGCATTGATACTTGTGGGACAAGGAGGTCCGTGAGGGCGGTGTTCATCGAGTTTGACTCGATGACTGTACACGCGTACAGTAAACAACACCCCCTCCGGATCCTTAACACCCTTTAAAGGATCTTGGAAAAAAGATTCGTGTGTTTTTTAACTACTTCAACTACTTTATTTGGTGGATTCTCAGCTTTGATAAGATAATCCGCAGCGCCTATTTGACGCGCAACTTTTTCTTCACTATCAAGATTGGTCGCAATAATAACCGGTATTTCTTTTGTTCTCTCATCAACTTTAAGCTTTTCCAAAAGCTCAAGTCCGTTCATTTTACCAGGAAGCATTATGTCAAGAAGAATCACATCGGGCTTTTTACCAAGTATGGAATGGTAAGCATGTTCGGCGTCATCAACGATCATAACATCAAACCCCGCTTCAGAGAGTGCTTCTTTGTAGATTACCTGAATATCCTGATCATCCTCAACGACCAGTACGTATTTCATAGAAACTCCTTGATTTTAGTATGAGTTATCAGAGTCTTAATGTCAAGGTTCTTGGTTCTTGACAAGGTTTGGTAATTTGATTACCATTATTACTAATGACTCGAACGAAAAAGTTAAAGAAATATTACACCTCAGTTCTCGTTATCGTTGCTATTTTTTTCCTTGTTTTAAATCCAGTCTTTGGCATCGAAGGAGCTTCCGAGAATACAACCTCTCAAGAAACACAGACAGTTGTCTCACCGACCAAAGGTATCCGAAAAGAATTTAACCAAAAAGAGAAAGAGGTTCGTCTTGATATTAAAGACTCAAAATCTCAACTGAAAAATGATCTCAAATCAATTACAAATACTGCTCTTGATCTTAAACGAGACAAGCGTCTTGCCAACAAAATCGCTTCAAGTGAAGCTCAACAACGCATTCGTAGTCAATTTAAAGATAAAATTAAGGAGCTTGAGTTAAAAAGAAAAGAGCTTCGCGAAGAATTTAAGGAAAAACGGGAAGAATTCAAACTGAAACTTACCGAACTACGCGATGAAAAGAAAAAACAACTCCTTGAACGTGTTGATAAAAAAATGTCTGAGCTTAATAAAAAGATCACAGATCATTGGCTTAAAAAACTTGGAGATCTCAACACGAGACTGAGCAATCTTCAACAACGCGCTGATCAAGCAAAAGCGAATGGAGTTGATACTTCAACAGTTACACCTCTTATTCAAAATGCTCAGGCTGCAATTACAACGGCTCAAACTGCAATCTCAACCCAAGCCGGTAAAGATTATGTCGCAGAAATCACAGATGAAACAACGCTTCGTAATACCGTTGGAGTTGCTCACAAGACAATGGAAACAGATCTTAAGACTGTTCGACAGTCTATCGTTGCTGCAAGAGAGGCCATCATTAAAGTCGCCCAAGAACTACAAAGATTAAAAATAGATTTCAAGTTACAAAATTTACCAAACAAGCCAGATGGATCCGCAACAGAATCAGCCCAATAACGTCCAAAACTACTCTCCCCTCCCACCGTATCTTACTAGTACGGTAACAAGTCCTCAATTAACAACACCTCCAACAACACCACGTAAATCATCCGGTGGAAAATGGGTTCTTGTTGCAGCGTTTCTTCTACTTACATCCGGAGTAGTCGGTGGAGGCGCTCTCTATGTTTCTCGTACTTCAAAAGCTTCGGTTGCTCCAACCCCAATACTGCAAATCCAAAGAATCTTAACGCCAACCCTAGCTCCTTCCGTAACACCTACGCCAACAGTAAGCGAAGACGAGCAAGCAACAGATGCGGCAGAGATTATAATCGACGATCCAGCATCAGATCTGAATGAGGTCAAAACCGATATTAACAATCTCTAACAAGCAGCATTCGCATGAAACAAAGATTAAATACGTGGGTTTATGTTCTGAAACGATCTTTGTTTGATCCTGAGTATTATCAAGAACTCCTTAAGGTAAAATTTTCTTTCTCTGTCAAATTTCTATACGGACTCCTTTTTTTCTTTGCGCTTTTTTGGGGTCTTCAATTTGCTTACTGGATAGGATTTCGCGCTCTGCCAAACCTTCCACAAAAACTTAATGAGTTTAAATCAGAGCTCAAAAAAGCATATCCTCAAGAATTAACGGTCTATCTCAAAAATGGCGAGGTCTCAACAAACGTAAAAGAACCATACTTTCTTAACATACCGGCATTTCAGAAAGAACTTGAGAATGAAAAATACAGCAATCTCATCGTGATTAATACAAAAGCAAAAGTTGACGATTATCCTCAATACAAAACACTTATTCTCGTTACCAAAAATTCCGTTGTTCATCCACCTGAACGAAGTAAATCAATCTCAGATTACGCTGTCACATCTCTTGCAGATCTCAAAGCTAACACAACTATCAATCAAGTCCAATATTTAAAGTTTGTGGAAAAAATTGAACCTCTTATCAATGCTGTTCCAACAATGTTAACCGTTCTCTTTGTCTTATCTATAACGCTCTTTCCTTGGATTATTGCCCTCTTCTGGCTCGGAGGTAAAATGTACTATTTACTGATATTGAGTGCATTTGCCTGGATTATTGCAAGAATTATGAAAAAATCTCTAACTTACAAACAAATTTATCGATTAGGAATGCACGCAGTCGTTCTTCCATCACTCTTAGTATTTCTCATGAGTTTATTTAACTATCAAGTAGGAGGGCTCTACACTCTCATTTTTATATTTTGGACTATTGCAATAATGAGAAAGTTGAAGTAATATGGTCAGATATCTTATTGTTGCGGGATTAATTATCGTCTTAGTTATCATTGGCATCACTCAACAAAGTAAAAATCAAAAAACAGCTGAAGTGACACCAACAGCCGAATCAAAACCTATGAAACAATATTCTAAACCGTCAATGAAAATTGATGTAAATAAAAAATACATTGCTCTTTTAAAGACCTCAAAAGGCGATGTTGAAATTGAATTGAACGCTACGGCAACGCCGGTAACCGTCAATAATTTCGTCTATCTTGCGGGTAAAAAATATTATGATAACACGATTTTCCACCGTGTCATAAAAGGATTCATGATCCAGGGAGGAGATCCAACTGGCACCGGTCGGGGCAATCCAGGATATCAATTTAACGACGATCCAATTACCGAAAACTATACACGCGGTACGATTGCGATGGCTAACGCAGGTCCCAACACTAACGGGAGTCAATTTTTTATCATGCATAAAGACTATGATCTTCCCAAAAATTATGTAATATTTGGGCACGTAATAAAAGGGATTGAAGTAATTGACAAAATTGCAGAATCCAAGGTTGAAGCTAGCGAAATGGGCGAACCTTCTAAACCTGTCGAACCAATCAAACTCCTCTCAGTAACAATTACTCAAGAATAAAGTTGAGGATTTTGCCTTCGATATAACGAACTGTGTATTTCTTTCCTTCTAAATATTGGATCACTTTTGGGTCTTTTTTTGCCATCTCGACAACTGATTCTTCCGACAACTGATCACTGATTACCGATAACACTGTTCGCAGTTTTCCGTTTACCTGAACCGGGATTTTCATTTGTTTTGACGTTATGTATTTTTCGTCATACTCTGGCCATTTCTCAAGATGAATTGAATTCTTCTCCCCTATTTGATGCCACATCTCCTCAGTAATATGTGGCGCAAACGGCGCCAACAAAAGCAGCATAATTCGTAATTCGTCATTCGTAATTCCAGATTTTCTAGACAAATAATTAAGCCATTCCATAATAAACGCAATCGCGGTGTTACACTTAATCTCCTTTATATCTCTCCCTACATTACGAATCGTCTTATGCATTAAGTACAAATCTTCATTCGTCATTCGTAATTCATCATTCATCATTACTTTCTCAGATAGCTTCCATACTCTTTGCAGAAATCGATACATCCCTTGAATTGCCTCTGTTGACCAAGGAGCTGTTCCCTCATACGGCATCATGAAACATAAATAAAGTCGAACCGTATCAACGCCAAATTCTTTTACTACGTCGTCTGGATTTATGACATTTCCTTTTGATTTACTCATTTTGTTCCCGTCTGGTCCAAGAACAATACCGTGTTGGATTCTTTTTGAAGCAAACTCATCAAATGGAACAAGTCCTAAATCTTTGAAAAATTTAGTGAAAAATCGAGCGTAAAGCGTGTGACCTAATGTATGTTCTGCTCCACCAAAATAAACATCTATCGGCATTAATGAATCAACTTTAGACTTATCAAAAGGACTCGTTTCATCATGCGGCGATACATAACGATAGTAGTACCATGAAGAATCAAAAAATGTATCGAGGGTTTCAGCTTCTCTCTTGGCATCTTTTCCACATTTGGGACATTTTGTCTTTAACCATTTTTCGTTAGTCGCCAACGGTGGTTTACCAGTAGGAGTAAAGTCAACGTCATACGGAAGCTCTATGGGAAGGTCTTTTTCGGGAACCGGCACTACTCCACAGGCGTCACAGTGAATTATGGGAACCGGAGTCCCCCAGTAACGCTGTCTTGAGATCGACCAATCCCGAATATGATAATTAACTTTTTTTTGTCCTTCAGGATTTGCTTTGAATGATGTTTTTTCAATTGGAAGCTTGAATTTTTCTGCAAATTCTCGATCCCTTTCATCTGCTGCGGGAACTGCCATTATTGCACCTGTTCCGTAACCAACAAGTACATAATCAGCAACCCAAACAGGAATCTTTTTTCCGGTCACTGGATTTTTTACGCTTGAACCCGTGAAAACACCTGTTTTTTCTTTGTTTTCCTTTCGTTCCAACTCACTTTTTGAATTCGCTTTTTTAACATAGTCTTCAACTTCTTTCTTGTGTTCGTCTGTTGTAAATCTGCCTACCAATTCGTGTTCTGGTGCTAGAACAACAAATGTTGCGCCATCTACTGTTTCTGGTTTTGTCGTAAAAACTTCGATTTCATCGAATTTGATAAGCAATCCTTCTGACTTTCCGATCCATTGGTTTTGACCAACCCGTACTGAAATCGGCCAATCTACCGAAGGCTTATCATTTTTACCCGTCGAAGCCTTGGCGAAGTCGGGCCACAATAATCGATCTGCATACTCTGTAATTTTCAGAAACCACTGCGCAACTTCTTTCCTCTCTATTGTATTTCCACACCTCCAACATTTACCTCCCTCAACATGTTCATCTGCAAGAACTGTCTTATCAAAAGGACACCAGTTAGATATGGCAGTTCCCCGATACGCAATCCCCTTTTCGTACATTTTAAGGAAAATCCATTGATTCCAACGATAGTACTCGGGCTCACATGTTATAACAAGATCCGTTAGATTCATCATGCTCCCCATTGTCTTAAACTGGGCTTGCATAGTCTCTATATTTTTCATCGTCCAGTCTTTAGGGTGGATCTTGCGCTTTATTGCTGCGTTCTCTGCAGGAAGACCAAACGCATCATATCCATGGGGATAAAATACATTTACACCGTTCATACGATGATATCGAGATAGTACGTCGGGAGTAACAAACGTAAACCAGTGCCCAATATGAAGATCTCCAGAAGGATACGGAAGCTCGACTAACGTATAAAATTTGTTTTTTGTATCGTTCTCATCAAAATGATACACGCCATCTTTATCCCATTTCTCCTGCCACTTTTTCTCAATATCTTTGGGAATATATTTCATCGTTTTCATTAGTTATTAACTTATTACGAATTACGCATTACGGATTGTGAAAATGTTAATTTTGTGCGACTTTGGGAGGTGCGCAGGAACGAGCACGCCCATGGAGTAACAAAATTCAACATTGAACAATCAATAATTGTTCTTATTATACAAAAAGCCCCGACGTTACGTCAGGGCTGTTTTGTGTTTATAAGGTTAAATTACTCGTAACCGTTACCATCTCTCTCTTTTGGAGGTTTGGCTTCAGAAACAATAAGTTTTCGTCCTTTATAATCTTGGGTGTTAAGTGCGTCGATTGCTTTTTGAGCATCTTCGGCGTTTTCCATCTCAACAAATCCAAAACCTTTTGATCTTCCAGAATCGTGAAATCGAATTACACGAGCTGAAGTAACTGGACCAAATTGACTAAAAAGTTGATTTAATTCCTCGTCGCCTGCTTCATAAAGAAGATTACCGACATAAAGTTTTTTGTTCACTTAGTACTCACCCCCTTTTAATGTAGTGTTCTTTCAAGACTAGTTGTTCTAGCAGTATAAAAGATAATAATACGTAACTAATAAGTAGTATATCACTTAAGCTGAATTTGTCAACGAGATGCAAGAAAGCTCTTTCGTGAAGCATACACAAAACGTACAGATTCTTCTGGATTTGACTTATTCACGCGGGAAGCGTTTGAAGCTAGTAATAAAGCTGCGGCAACTGAAAGCTCCGCGACAAAAGGCTCTACTTCATGATCTGTAACGGTAAATCCGTACCTTTCAACTAATTTTCCTTTTGCTACAGTTCCCAACCATGAAGTTCCAGTAATCCATTTAATATGAGGATTTGTCCTAAGAAAATCCGCGAGGAACCGTAGTGACTCTACAATCTCTTTTATTGGATTGCGTTCAGCACGAAGTAAGTGTAGATCTACATAATGATCTCCATCTTGAACAACGTCTTCACCACTTAATGGAAAGGGACCTCCATTATGCTCATACCCGTGGAGTTGAAGTAATCCAAGTTCATATTCTGGAGTAGAGACTTCAAGACCTCTTTTTGATGGTTTGGGTGAAGTTAAAATTCCAGGAATGTGATGAGACTGAACAAATCCTTCTGCTTTAATCATGGCTAATTATAGCCTATAATAATAGGATAATCAAGCCTAAAGAAGCATCAATTACGCAAGTCCCATTTTTTCCCGAACTTCTTTGACCGTCTGATTTGCAATTACATTTGCACGTTCTGCCCCATCTTTCATTACGTCTTGTACGTAATTATCATCTTTTTCAAGCTCTTTTCGTTTTTCTCGTATCGGCTCCAAACTTTTACCAATTTCTTCAGCAAGAAGATCTTTTAATTCAACAAACTGTAACGTCCCCTCTTTAAACTTTGTTTCAAATTCACCTATATTTTTCATAAATAATCGAGCTAAATTGAATAGAGTTTTTACTCCCTCACTCATCTCTCCTCCCGCCTGAGTTGCTGTAGGAATTGAGCGAATTTTTTTCTTAATGACATCTTCCGTATCTATTATGTTGATGTAGCTTCCTTCAACTGATTTTGACATCTTTCCATCACCTTTCAAAGAAGGAATGTATTCTCCGGGTGTTTTAAATCGTTTTGGTTCTGGAAAATCCATACCAAAGCGTTCGTTCATTTTTCGTGCAATTTCGCGCGCTACTTCTAGATGAGGCTCCTGATCAATACCAACGGGGACTAATTCTGCTTTATAAACCAAAATATCTGAGCTCATAAGAAGTGGGTAGTTAAGAAGCGCCATGGTATTATGTTGAGGATATTGCTTTACCTTGTCTTTATAGGTCGGAAGATGTTGCATTCGTGCTATAGTAGAAACTGCTGAAAAATAAAAGGCAAGCTCGATATGCGCAGGTACCATCGATTGAAGAAAAATAATACTTTTCTTAGGATCAAGACCAGCTGCAAGATAATCAATAAAAACTTCTTTTCTATTTCTACGTAATTCTTCAACGTCGTAGGGAGTTGTCACTGTATGAACATCAGCCACCATGTAAAGAGTTTCATACTCTGGATTATCTTGAAGTTCAAGCATTCCCTTTGCAGCGCCTAAGTAATTTCCCAAATGTAGTCTTCCTGTAGCTCGCATTCCTGATAGAACTCTTTTTTTCATACCTTGATCAATTATAAAACAAATAATTGTATAATGATCGAACATGACAATTGAAGAAAAACTGAATCTTATTAAACAAGTTGGCGAAGAAATCGTTCAAGAAGACGAACTTAAAAAACTTCTCGAATCCAATGAAGAACTTATCGCCTACGACGGCTTCGAACCCTCCGGACAGATTCATATCGCACAAGGTCTTGTCCGCGCAATAAACATCAATAAAATGACCAAAGCCGGCGTGAAGTTTAAGATGTGGGTAGCCGACTGGCACGCAATGGCCAACAACAAACTCGGGGGAGATCTTGAAAAAATAAAAACAACGGGCAAATACTTTATTGAAGTATGGAAAGCTTGTGGAATGGATTTATCCAAAGTAGAGTTTCTTTGGGCATCTGACATGGCCAAAAACTCTGATTATTGGAAACTTGTCGTCCAGGTTGGAAAAACAAATGCTCTAAAACGATTCATTCGCACAGCAGAGATGATGGGACGCGACGAGTCGCTAGAAAATTTAACAGGCGCCCATATTATCTACTCCTGTATGCAGGTTGCCGATATTTTCATGCTCGGCGCAAAGATTACTCAACTTGGTATGGATCAGAGAAAACTTAACATGCTCGCACGTGAGATTGGCCCTCAGCTTGGCTTCTGGAAACCAGTTGTCGTAAGCCACCACATGTTAGCCGGATTACAAAAACCGGCTAATCCTGAGCCTGCCGAAGGATCCGATAAAATATCCCGGGTTATCGCTCTCAAAATGTCGAAATCCAATCCTGATTCAGCGATTTTTATGACCGACTCGCGCGAAGATATTGAACGTAAAATCAAGAAAGCATGGTGCCCAGAAGGAGAAACCAAAGAAAACCCCGTACTCGAGTACTGTAAATACATCCTATTTGAACTGAACGACAAACTTGAGATAAAACGCGATGAAAAATTTGGTGGTAACGTCATCCTGAACTCGTTTGCGGATCTCGAAGAAAAATATGCAAAAAGGGAAATCCATCCTCTTGATCTCAAACAAATGGTTGTCGAAAAATTAGACGAAGCTTTAGAGCCGGTTCGCAAACACTTCGAAGAAAATAAAGAAGCTCATGAGCTTTTGAAACAGGTGCAAAGTTACCAAGTGACTCGATGAAACTACTTAAGGATAATTTCGTTGTAATCGTGATGATTCTTCTTGTTCTAAGCGGTATTACTTATCTTGAGAGAAATACCGTCAAATTAGCGCTCTATCAAGGATATTTATATATAAAAGACTCTACAACTCCCCTACCCGATACCTTTATCGTAGAGACATTGATTGTCCCAGAAATAAAACCTCATCCTCATGAAATTGGCGACTCTCTTCTTGACACCGACCATCATAAGATTGCCCCCTCAAACTACATTCGCATTCCAAAAGACATGTGGATCAAAGAATTTCGCGTAACGCTTGAGAATATTGACAGCGACAATCTTCACCACCTAGTCCTATCTTCAACCGGCATAAAAGACCCTCTTTGCTCAAACTACATCTTTAGTCCTATTTTTGTACAGGGATCGGAACAATTACCCAATCCTATAACCTTTGAAAGACCTTATCGTGTCAAGTTAAAAAGGGGCGATTATTTACTTCTGAATGCAATGTTTCACAATCCCCTCCCTCCTTTTGGAAGAGGGATACTGAGAAAAAACATTCGCGCCAAAGTAACTATGACAATAGACAAAGATTCAAGCGACAAAAAACAACTACAACCCTTCTTCTTTCATATAGCAGACCCTGAAAGTGTTTGTAATGACGATCCCGAACTTGGACAGTACTTTCGAATACCAGCAAACTCCAAACAATTTACTCGCGCTCAAAATCCTGTAGAAACTCCTGACGCCTCACAATACCAATTCCCGCGTGCTGGAAAATTAATACTTGCTGAGGCTCACACACATTCTTGGGAAGGTGGAAAAGAGTTGAATTTATATCTCAATGACAAAAAATTAAATACCTTTATTCCAAAACAAGCTGATCCTAAAAAAACGCCGTGGAAATGGCACGTAGATCAGTACAAAGGTCAAAATGTAAAAATAAATGCATCGGACAAGCTAAGAATCGAGACTGTTTATTCAAACAATTTTCCTGTGGTAATCCCTGATGCTATGGGTATGCTTCTTATGTATTTTGCCCCAAACTAGCCTAGCTGCACTTGAAAAATAGCCCTTTTTTTGATACAATATCAATACTGCTTTAAGAGTCGCCGTTATTATATTTTTAATCATTTTCATGTCAGAAAGAAGAATCGGTATTGGTAGTTTAATTGGAAACGCATCTGCGTTCGCAAAAGACGCGGCGAAGAGTTTCGTGCCTAAAAAATCCGAAATGACAGGCGGTAATCTTGATTTATTTCATCTTGGTACTGATCTTGACGCCCTATCTCATGAAGTATTTGGACTTGCTTCACAAACAACAGAGGTAGATCCAATTATTCACACAAATACTACTGGCTTTGTGAGCCCTATTCTTCGTTATGATTCAACACGATTACACTTCCCCGATTCTCCTGTCCCACACATTGCACTAGGAACACATTTTGATATTGCAGGACATCAACTAGACGTTCGAGTTGTCAGGGAATTATTTAGAGCTCTTCAAGACCGAAGATGGGGAGTTTACGATCCTTTTATGATTGGAAACAATCTTTTACTTCCTCATTCTTTAGGAAGTCCTGAGTTAACCGTGGTATCAGTCGCTGATGGCAAACTTACGTTCCACGTTCACGAACTAGATCGCGACTTAACTCTTCCTCATATCGAAACAACTCAACAAGCATCTAACACTTTAAGATCAGTGCTCCGAGATCGTGGACATTATGCTCTAACAAAAACAGATCATAAAGGAGTTGTATCGCGAGTAATTGACAGCCCACTTCATAATGTTTTTGGGCTGAAGAAACCACGCATCCGACCAATCATGATGCATCGCCACCAGACAAGATAAGCTTCTTTTGAAATTTGGATTTTGTAATTTGACATTCATACAGGTATATTTAAAGTATGTTTGTGAAACCCTCTGATGAACTCGTACAAAGTTCTTATGTCCGGAATTATGAAGAACTCTGTAAGCAAGCTGAAGAACACCCGGAAGCTTTCTGGGAAAATATTGCTAAAGAACTCAGCTGGTTTAAGCACTGGGACAAAGTTCTCGACTGGCAACCTCCTTACGCTCATTGGTTCAAAGGAGCGCAATGTAACATCGTCAACAACGCACTCGACAGACATCTAAAAAATGGCAATGCCGACAAACTTGCGCTCATCTGGGAAGGTCAAGAAGGAACAGTTCGCAACTTCACCTACGCACAGTTAAACGAACAGGTTTGCCGATTTGCCAATGGTCTTAAATCACTTGGTGTCAAAAAGGGAGATCGTGTCAGTATTTATCTGCCCCGAATCCCCGAACAAATGATTTCCATACTGGCATGTGCAAAGATCGGCGCCGTGCACACGGTCGTTTACTCAGGATTTTCTGTTGAAGCTTTGAAAAATCGAGTTGAGGATGCAGAAGCAAAAGTCATTGTAACCGCAGACGGATACCATTTCCGTGAGAAACTTGTTGAGACCAAAAAAACAGTCGATGAAGCGGTAAAAAATCTTCCAAATGTACAAAAAATTGTCGTTGTGAAACGAACCGGTAATCCTGTTGATTGGACTGAAAAACATATTTGGTGGGATGAGCTTCTTGAAAAACAAGACTCGATCTGCTCAACCGAGATACTTGACGCAGAAGATCCTCTTTTCATTTTGTACACGTCCGGAACAACCGGGAAACCAAAAGGTATTATTCACGCGCATGGTGGATATATGGTAGGCGTTTACATCACGCTTAAATGGGTTTTTAATCTACATCCGGACGATGTCTACTGGTGTACGGCAGATCCAGGTTGGATTACCGGCCACAGCTACATTGTCTACTCCCCTCTTATTAATGGTATTACCAGCTTTGTTTACGAAGGACCTCCAGACTTTCCAGACCCTGGCAAATGGTGGTCGCTGATTGAGAAATACAAAGTAACTAAGTTCTATACGACACCGACAGCTGTCCGTGCACTCATGCGTCACGGAGACGCCATTCCAAACAAATACGATCTTTCGCATCTTAAAATATTAGGAAGCGTTGGTGAACCTATTAATCCTGAAGCCTGGATGTGGTACTACAAAGTGAGTGGTAAGGAAAAATGCCCGATCATGGATACCTGGTGGCAGACCGAGACGGGTTCCTTC
>CAYHIW010000017.1:0-19581 GCA_964356745.1 uncultured Gammaproteobacteria bacterium
TGCAAAAGCGAAAGATGTTGCCGACAAAGTAATTGAAAAAATTAATAACGCCGACCTTCCACTTTATTACAATGCGAGCGATGTATACTGTTTTTATGGAGATGAAAAAACAATACAGTATGCCGGTGTGGGAACTGCACCTACCGAAGCTCTTGCCTGCAATATGAATGTCGTATCTACCAATTTACTTCATATCCCACAATATGACACAAAAAGAATTGGATTCGTTCCGCGTAACTTTGATGATTTTGTCTCACAGATTGAGTATCTCATAACTCATCCTCATTTTAAATTTAATCCCAGAAGAAACGTAGCTCTGTATACCTCTTTTGAGAATATGACTAAAAATCTCATTAATTCCTATGAAAAACTTTTATCGTAAGCAATATATTAGTAATTTAAATCTTTAATTTTGAAAAGTGTAGATTATCAAAAATACGACAAGAATTATTTCAAGGAAGTACTCGATCTTATCGACTATTCGAAACCTGTGACAGTGCGGGATTTGAAAGAAATACATAGATACCTCACTTCGTTTATTCATCATAAAAAAGAGGATATTATTGTTGATTACGGATGTGGAAGTGGAGATTTGGCCTTTTTATTAGGCATGAAATATCAATGCAACATTCTCGGAATCGACTATTCTCCTGATGCAATCAAGATAGCGAATAAGAATAAACGTTCTCTGATGAAAACTGGCTCCTTGACTGACAAACGAATTAACTTTCTCTGCGCGTCTAACTCCGATCTCCCCAAACTTACGAATGTTACGGCAATATACTTAGCAGATGTTATTGAACATTTATATGATGAGGAAATTGATTTTGTTATGAAAAAATTTCAGTCTTGGAAGGGTAGAGGACCCTTACACATCATCATTCACACAGATAATAACAATTTCTTAAGATATCTTCGTCCATTCATTGATCTTTTTGCTCTTATAACTGGTAAGTCTACTTTGGAAATAATAAAAATACGAAATCAATGGGAAAAAGAAAGACACGTTAATTTGACCACGCCAGCTGCCCTTTGTAAAAAATTCAAGCGTTATCATTTTAAAAAATCAGCGTTTAGCTATTCTAATGTAAATATAAAAAACGTAAAAGGCCATCTTGGACCATTAGGAAAGCTTCCTTTCATCGTAGGTCTAACAATGTTCATGAGTAAATTTTTACCATTTTTACTTCCTAGTTTTTATATAGTTTTTACTAAAAAATGAGCTTCTTGCAGAAAAAAAATGCCCACCCACATATTAAATATTTAATATCTGCCATTTTCATTCTCATTATTGCTTCTCTCATTCCCCTTTTAAAGAATTATGGGAGTATTAATGTTTGGAGTGATGTTTTCATACCCTTTCTTCCGGAACATTCACAAAAAATGACTTATGAGTGGCTTGATCGTGGAAATGGTGAGTATTTTATAAATACCTATAGAGTCTGGATGTATATCCTTGTTCCGTTTAAAAAACTTGGATTAAGTATTTATCAGGTAGGCTTTTTGCTTCAATTTTCGATCTTTTTCTTATCTGGATTTGGTATTTATAAAATTTTCAGCCTAATCGAGGGAAGATACTCATTGTTAGGATTAATACCAGCTTTATTTTTTATTTATTCTCCCCACCTATTAGATCACCATCTTTATCAGATAGGAACTATTGGAGCGGTTTGGGTTACCTACTATTTTATTAAATTTATCATATTAAAAAAATTTACTTTTAGAGATGCTATTTTAGCAAATCTTTTTTTTGCTTCGATAATCGATCTTCCTAATCCTAAATATCACTTTCTGGTAGTACTAACTATTGTCTTTATTTTGAGTTTTTCTTTAATCTCAAGAGTTATTACATTTTCTGACATTAAGGCCAACCTGAAGAACCTTGTGATTTTTATTCTCATATCTTCTTACCTTCTCCTTCCACTGGGTTATTTTGCTTATTCGTTTCAACATTTTAATCCAACCACAATAAACACAAAACAAGGTTATGGGACGTCGGGTGAGACTTTAGATTATGACGTCGCGCATATACACAAAATGATGCGTCTTTTTCACACTCCTAATTTAGACGTAAAAAGTGGCGAGCTCATAAACACCACGTTTTATTTTTTTTCCTACTATTTGATTCCGATAATAATCTTAGGAATTTTTCCATTCGTTATTTTTAAAACAACGGGGAGAAAAAAGGGGATTTATCTTGTAATTTACGCCACCGCGCTTTGTTTTATTTTTCTTAGTAAAAGTTCCAATCCTCCTTTTGGTTTCATTTATGAAAACCTTCTTTCTGTGCAATCTTTTGCGTTTATGAGAACCACTGCGGGAATCGTACTTTATGCTGCGGTTTTCTACGCAATTATTTATGGCTTGTTATTTAGTTATTTACATAAACATTTTCGGCATAAATTCATTACTTTAACCATTTTTTTAATACTTATTTCAATTTGGGGTTTTCCACTCTGGTCTGGGAGATCTTTTTTGAATCGAGACTTAAGCCCTAATCAAAGAGCAAAATATGGCTTAACTGTGCCGGAAGTGTATTATCAAGCGGCTGGCTTTTTAGGACAGTATAAAACAGATGCAAAAGTCGAAATCTACCAAGCACCTTCGGGTTATCAACAAAACACTTGGGGATATAATGGTTTTATTTTCTATCCATTTCTCATTGATAAACCGCCAGTTTATCTTGACAACTCAACAAGGGAAGGACTTAATAAATCACGAGTAAATATGAGATTTATCTTGCACGATAAAACGTTACTTTTGTACGGTAGCCTCCCAAATCTTCAATTACCAAAAGGGTCACAACGAATTTTTCAATCAAGCATGGTTGATATTTATCGTCTATCTGATCAAAGATTCCTTCCTCATTTTTATACACCGAGTCGCAATGCAGTTACAAAGAAGGTTTCAAAATTATTCTTAACGGCTATAGATAATTCTACGGGTTATTTTTCTACAGAAAATCCACCCGAGTTATTAAAGAAAATACCTGCTACTACAAAACGGTTACCAACAATAGAGTATAAAAAAATGAATCCAACCAAGTATCGAGTGATTATTCATGGTGCAAAGGGAATATTTCCCATCATCTTTAATGAAAACTTTCATCCCTCATGGAAACTCTACATGGGAAACATAAATACTATCAAAAAAAGTAATAAAACTATGAGGCAAAATCTGACTCATTTCTACCGAGTTTTTCAACAAAACGAGAGCGATCAAGCAACAACGAACGAAGCAATTCAACTTGCGTCAAATGGCTCTCTCTCTACATTAGGGGACTTAAAGGAAAAGCAAAATAGAGTCTACGCATATCCTAATAGCGTCCGCACTTTAGCAACCTCTGAAAATTATAGAATCAATTTCATTTCTAAAAAATTCTTAACTACTCTTCAAAATGATAATTTGCCGGACAATTACTATTTTGAGACATTTGTACTAAAAGAAATTCCAGACAGTCATTTACTGGCAAATAATTACTTTAACTCATGGTTGATCGATACGGATCGTATCTGCTACCGCAATACTTCATGCATACGCAACTCCGATAGTAGCTATGACATGGAACTGGTGGTGGAGTTTTTTCCACAAAAGTTAGTGAACATTGGATTAACTATTAGCTTAGGAACTGTGCTCATCTATTGCTTCGGCAGAGTATTATTACTTATCAAAAAAGTGATTCGATGAATTTATTATATTTTTTCAAAAAAAATCCAATAAGAAACCTCATTATTCTTTTAGTCCTAGGCAACATTCTACTAGTCATTCTTGCGTCTTTTTTTCTGCGCAGTAATTTCCCCGAAATAAACAGTAAAGAAATCTCAAATTATAAAAAAGAATATTCGCCCGTGCCAATTTACAATCAAGGATTGACTTCGTCAATTACCATTAAGTATCCCTTTCTCAAAACTCCTCCGTGGGATTTTAGATATTTATTTGTACCTTCTAAAGAAGAGAGCGTTATTCAAACCAAAAAGTATGATCATTTTTTTTACGCTGATAAACGTATTGCTGAATTGCTTAAATGGGGTGAGTCTATACCTGCAAATGGCGTTAAATACAATAATTCTAGAGAATTGGTTACTTCATTAAAAGAATCATGGAGGCTACAAAAAATAAAAAATTACAATTCATGGGAAGCCGTTTTAGCACGATATATTGAACACGTTGAAAATGTTGAGAGAGAATTGGTCTCACAAATTGAAAACAACCATCTAGACAAATCAAGAGAAGTTGCAGATTTACTTTCACGTCTACAGGCTCACCGTCTAGATTTAAATACATTTATAGATACTACTAAGAAAAGTGACGATCAAAAAAAGTATCTTCACAAACTCGTAGACGCTATACAAGACCATTTAAGTAAAAATATCTTGTTGGTACTTCCTCAGTATAATCCTCACGCAATCTATTATTCAATTTCTGACATTATTAATGAAAAAGAGTATGCCGTATATGATGTTTTTGTCGGTAATAATTCTGGCTCTATTTTACCGCCCGAAGATGTAACTTTAAAAGTTAAAGATCAAACGTATAAACCTTCACTGATAGATAATTCAGAAAATGAACTTGTGTACAAAGACGTAAAAATTGAACCTTCTAGTCATTTTTCTATCTTGAAGGATGTATCTCTCATATTCCCTGCTTTTGCGCAGTTAAAAAATTTAAAATGGCAGACCAGGCCCGAAATACAAAACACCTACTATATTGATATTCCTGTAAATCGCGAACGTAACTCTTTTTATGTAAAATTTAGATCTCCTGTTAAGAGTTTTTACTATTTGAAATTAGAAAAACATTTTACGGTCCTTGATGAAAAAGGAAATAA
The DNA here is from genome assembly GCA_964356745.1 of uncultured Gammaproteobacteria bacterium. Lineage (GTDB taxonomy): Bacteria > Patescibacteriota > Microgenomatia > UBA1406 > GWC2-37-13 > CAYHIW01. Next base: position 4,829 of record CAYHIW010000017.1, read on the forward strand.
TATACTTAAAAAAGAATCCTATTTCGCTCAACCCTTCAATACGTCTGCAGATAGAGAAAAGGAGGTTTTAAATACGTATGATAGTCTTATTCAATTACGTGACGACTCCGAAGATTCTGCAATTCTACATGTCGCTATTGAATCATCCGTTCCTTTATCTCCTAACGAGCTCCAATCAACGTCAATAGAGCTGGTTCCGCGATACGACACCTTCGTTATGCTCAGGAAAACTAATGAGTTGGAAAAACGCAATCCAATCATTACCCATACGAAAGTAAATTTATTTACTTACCAACTTAATTTTAAAAATACATCGTTAACAGAGGAAAAATACACGACCCAATCCCTTACTAAAAATTGGCTCACACTTTCTGATAAAAGCGTCAAAACATCAAATGGAAATCTAAGGAGGATTTCTCTCATCGATAAACAGCTTTTTTTTCTCTTTATTGTTTGCGCTTTATTTAACACTGTAATTATTGGATTCATGTTGTATTTTGGCACCAAAAACGTGTATAGACTATACCGACCTACCTTTATATATTCATGGTTAAAAAAACTACTCATTTTCAGATATCCATTACCGCTCATTGTCTTCGGTGGACTTGTGGGGGATGTGTTTTTCTCAACAACTTACTCTGATTTTATCGTACTGTTTTTGTCTCTTTGTTGGATTGGTATTCTTCTCATACACAAACTTGATTCCAGAACGAGTTTTACCTTGGCAATTCTTTCCTTACTGTCAATTCCCTTTTTTGCATTTTATAAATATGAAAGTGTTGCGGAAAAACTCGGCGTATGGTCCTTCATATTCTTATTAATTGGATCTGCCCATGCATTCATTGAAATTAAAAATTCTTCAAAAGGCCATTATTTTTCTTTTACTAAATTTCTTAAAGGAGCAAGATCATGCTTTTTGATTGTGAAGAAGATCCTATCGTATCCTATACTAACTCCCATAGCTTCGTTTGTGCGAAGATTGATACTCTCATTAAGAGTGGTAGAATTAGTTGGATTAGCAAATACACAATCGCTAAAACTTATTAAGAATTGCCGATCTTTATTTAACAAAATGATTACCTTAGCAAAAGTCATGTTTAGTTTTCATCCGCGAACGTTCACTGATTTAATTTGGGTTTTGTTAAAATACTTAATTCTTATTGTAGTTTTGTTTGTATTGTTTTTTTCATTTCAAAAAACATATTTCTTTTTTGAAAATATTCAAAGGGAAACGGCAGAAGAAAAGAGAAGAGAGAGTCTTAATCCTCAAGTAACAAAAGTTGAACCTCAGATCGTTTATTTTGCAACACGAGTAATTATCTCTGGAAAACGGCTTGGGTGGAAAGAAGATAAAAATGTAAAACTCATTACTAAACAAGGCCCAATATTAGCTGACCTATGGACCGATACTAAAATTGTGTTCACCGTTCCTCTTCACTTGAAGCCTGGAAAAATAGATCTTTGGATAGAAAAAACAGTCGTATGGAAAGGCAAATCGATAACTGTAAAAAGTAAAACATCTACTTTAAAACTTCTTCCTCGATCAAGCAAGTTTACTTCAGATGATGATGCATATTTTGAACAGTTAAAAACTCTCAATAATGAAACGTTACGGCTGAATGGTTACAAGCCAGAGGATTACAGATGAGATTTCAAAAAATAAGACAGTCTATTTTTATCACTACCCTAATTATTATAACTCTTGTTAGTTTTCTTTTTAGATTTAAAGGAATTGTAGATAATCATCCGTTTTGGGTAGATGAATATAGCAGCGCACATCAAGCTCGCTATATATTGACTCATGGTCTTAATGTTTTCAACTCGATCAATAAACCCCCCATCTATTTTGAAGATAGGAATATAACCACTCACTTTCTCATAGCTTTTTCTTTTAAACTATTTGGACAACAAGAGTGGGCGGCAAGACTCCCTATGGTTTTTATTGGATCTCTCGTACCTGTTTTATTCATGATTCTAGCATCTCATATATTTAATAAAAGAGTAGCTATTGTTACCGGATTACTGATGGCAACTTCATATTACGAAATTGTGTGGTCAAGACAAGCAAGAGGCTACATTATCCAACAGTTTCTTATCGCGCTTACCATTATTATCTACCTCAAATTAATGAATCAAAAAACGAAACGAACTACGCATGTTTTTTATCTTGCTGTTTCTGTAATACTTGGTCTCCTTACTCATCCACTATTTTTGCTTTTATTATTGAGCATGGCTGTACATTATATACTGACTCATAATTTCAAAGAAATTTTAACTCTATGGAAAAAGCCCTTAACATACATTGTTGCTATATGCCTACTTTTTGTAGTGATCAAACTCGGAGTTTTTAACTCAATATTGTCAAGTCTCGGAAAAGTCAACAATGTCTGGTACTACCACTCATTTTTATGGAGAGAATATGGACTCTTAACTTTCCTGGCCATTCTTGGGATTTTTACGGCACTTATACAACGACCCAAACCAACTTTACTTATTGTATTATTTATTTTTTTAAACATAAGCTATCTTTGCTTTTTACTAGGACCATATATCTCTCGATATCTTAACCCCATCTTCCCGTTTATTATTTTATTTGCTGCCTTTTTTATCACTCACAGTGTTGATTCAATAAAAAAACCAAAGCTATTACATTCAGCCGCACCTTTTCTTTTTGCTCTTTTTATTATTGGAAACGGATATAAGTTTGATGTCAAACCAAACTCATTTTATTCTGTTAATCATGATTTTAGAGAAATAGCACTTATCGATTACCATCAAATATACAATCACATAAAGACTCGAGGAGATTTTAGAAATCACCAAACAGCGATTATTGAAACCTGGCCAGATCGACTCCATTGGTACATGGGTCAAGACTATTATGACGCATATGAATTTAAGTGGAAATTAAAAAGTGTAACTAACGGTATTACGACTACTGGAACACCCTATTATATTAATGAAAAAGGAGAAAAGATGACTCAGCGTTACAAGAAAATAGGCTATATTGATGAACTGAGTGATTTAAAAAAAGCCATGCGACGATATCCAAAGGGCTTTCTCTTTATCGATGACGCAACACTTCCTCAAGACGTCATAACATATGCAAACAACAATTTAAAAAAGGAACTCTACCTTGACCATTACCCACTTGATGACAATCCATACTCAATCTGGCCCGCAACATTATACAGTTGGGGAATCAAATGATTAAACATCTCTTTAAGAAATCGGGAATATACCTCTCAGGATTAATAGGAGGCAAGATACTACAAGTAGTTGCGTTTATTCTTTTTGCACGCGTCTTAGGTCCTTCCCATTTTGGGCAATATCTATTTTTTGTAACAGTTAGTCAACTTGTTACTGCAATATCTGATTTTGGACTCGTTCAGTGGTATCAGAAAGAATTTCATCATGAAAATGCAAAAGACCTTATTTCTCGCATGGTTCAATCAAGACTCTTTACTCTTATCATCTCTTTAGTACTTGTCATTCCCATTTTGTGGATATCTCATTCATTATCTGAGAACATTCTCGTACTCCTCATTCTTGTCTTAATTCCTGAGGCTTTTCTTTCTGTATTTGATGGATATTATTTTGCGAGACATGAATCGCTTAAAGTATCTACGAAAATAATGATTCGAATGAGTGTATTAATTATTGGTGGATTTTTATTGAGCTGGAACATAACGCAGATTACTGCAATACAACTCTACAGTTTCTCAGCGTACGCCGCAGTGATTTTATATATTCCCTGGAGACAACTGCAACAATTTAAACTCGGCTCCTTAGAGAGAATCAAGCAAACGCTTGGAGAAAGTTTTGCATACGCAACCCTTATCTTGACTTCATTTGCATACAGCAGGGGAGACTCACTCGTAGTTAAATATATATTAGGCAATACTGCGCTTGGTATTTATGGAGCGGGATATCGTTTTCTTGAGTCGTTAAGTCTTATTCCCACGGCCTTAGCTCATAATCTTTTTCCTATTGCATCAAAAGATGGTGTCGTCACTAAAAGACAAGTACAACATATTACTCTCACCATGACAGTTTTTGGAGTGATCATCGGGCTTTTACTTTATCTTTTTTCTGAATATATTATTTTAATTCTCTTAGGAGTTGCGTATAAACAAGTAATACCAATTCTTCAGATATTTTCAGTTGTTGTGGTTTTATTTTTTATCAGCTCACCACTCACAACAATTGTTCAAAGTTCGTCAATGGTTAAGCAATTTCTGCCTTGGGGAATCGGAAATACTATGCTTAATATTCTATTAAACATAGCACTCATCCCAATATTAGGGATAAATGGAGCGGCGTGGACAATGTTAATAACAGAGCTAACCGGCTTGTTAATTAATATATATTTTGTTCATAAATTGTACCTAAAGTCCTCAGTATGAAAATTTCAATAATTATCGTCCATTGGAATACGCCAGATGAACTGAAAACTCAAATAGCAAAACTCAAATTGCAAAAAGATGTTGAGATTGTTGTGGTGGATAATAATTCCGAGGAGCATCCAAGTTGGATTAAAAAACAGTTTGAAAATATTCGGTTAATTCAAAATACTAAAAATCTTGGTTTTGCAGCAGCTTGTAATCAAGGAGCTAAAATCGCAAAAGGGGAGTGGCTATTGTTTTTAAACCCCGATGTTTCAATTGGGGAAAAAGATATTTTTCAAATGGTAGAGTACGCAGAAAAACATAAAATAGATGCTTGCTCGCCACAAACAACAAATGAAAGTTATAAAAAACCACTTCCAACTCCCTTAACACTTCTTGTGGAGTTTAGTTTCTTAAAGAGACTCATCCCACTTACATTATTTCGTGTAAAAACACTAACCGGTGGTTGTCTTTTGATTCGATATGAAGTGTTTAAAAAAATCAAAGGGTGGGATGAACAATTCTTTCTTTGGTTTGAAGACTCTGATCTTACCAAACGTCTGATAGGTAATAACTATCGAGTCGGTTGGATTCCGGTTACAATTAAACATAAGGGAGGATTATCTATCGAGCGCCTTAGTTGGACAGAGCAAAAGAAACTTTTTTTTCAGTCAATGAATCTCTACTCGCAAAAACATTTTTCCTATTTTGGAAAAATTATTATTAAACTCGTTACGACATTAAATGTATAATATTAGATATGAAAATACTTGACGTTAAATCACTCGTCATACCCGAAATCAAGGTAGTTCAATATCAGCGATTTGGAGACGAACGAGGTTACTTTACCGAAATCTATCGAAAAAACGATTTCGAATCGCACCCCAACACCGGCTTTCTCAAAAATATAGAGTTCACACAGATTAATGAAAGTTATGCAAAAAAAGGGGTTATAAAAGGCATGCACTTTCAATGGAATCCGTATATGGCCAAATTAGTTAGACCAATAGCGGGAACCATGATCGACCTTTTTCTAGATATTCGCAAAAACTCTCCTACATTTGGAAAAGGCGCAGGATACAAAATATCCTCAAACACTTCCGATGAAACTGGAGAATGGATATGGATACCGGTAGGCTTCGCGCACGGACTCTATTTTGAAGAAGATTCTGTACTCGAGTACATGTGCACTGGTCAATGGGCACCAGATACAGAACGTTCTATATTGCCTCTGGATGAAAATATTGATTGGAGCCTTATGGATTCAAATCTTAAACTTCAATTTGACGAAGTGCGAAAATCCAATCCCATCATGACCGAAAAGGATAGAGATGGAATGACACTAAATCAGTGGGCAGAATCCAACGACTCAAATAATTTTATGTTTTCTGAATAATAGCGACCAGTGTCAATCCAATTGGACTGCCAAACACCTCTTCGAATCTCAATATTTTGTCAAGGAAAAATCGAATCGCTGAGCTAAAAAAAGATTTCTTATATCGAAACTCTTCTCGAATTGGCGTCTTCAGGATTTTTTCGAAAAAAAAGTAGGCAAAAAATCCAAGCGTATTCCAATAATTAATATTGATTACTTTTGCTCCCTTTACTACCGTTAGCTTGTCTATTAAATCTATTTTGTTGTATCTTCGATGGTGTCCCCACCCAATATCACGTTTACCAAAAAGAAATTGATGAGCAGGAACCGTAATGACAAGATACCCCCACGGCTTAACAAACGAATATAGATTTTCGAGCGCTTGCTTGTCATTTTCAATATGCTCAATAACATCAGATGCCACAACTACATCGTATGATTGATTTCCCTTGAGCTTACTTATATCTCCTTGTCGTATGGAAACATCTTTAAGTTTGTAGTCTTCTTTCATTTGATGCACCTGGTCTTTTTCAAGCTCTATACCTTCAGCATTAAATCCTTTATTCAAAAAAAACTTAAGAAACAGTCCGTTCCCAGCACCAATATCGATAAATGTTCCTTTTTTTATCGGGAGGCGCTTGTAAATAAATCGCGCGAGGTTGGTAATTCGTAAATCGTAGTCGGAAGAAGAGAGGGACAGTTGTTGTGACTGCAGATTATCAGGCATTTGACTTAAGTCTTTCTAGATCGGCGTCAACCATCATTTTAATAAGTTCCGCAAAAGATACTTTTGGTTGCCAACCCAATACTTTTTGAGCTTTATCTGCCTTTCCTTGAAGGTTAGGGACCTCAGCTGGTCTAAGAAAACGAGGATCTGTCTTTACGTACTGTTGCCAATCGGATATTCCAACATGAGAAAATGCGAGTTCAATCATTTCTTTTACTGAATGGCTTTCTCCGCTTGCGATAACATAGTCGTCAGGCTTATCGTACTGCATCATCAAATACATTGCCTCAACATAATCCCCGGCAAATCCCCAATCCCTTTTGGCCTCTAAGTTACCGAGAAGTAATTCTTTTGACAATCCCAATTTAATTCTCGCAACACCATCGGTAACTTTTCGTGTTACAAACTGAATTCCTCTAAGCGGCGACTCATGATTGAATAGAACGCCATTACAGGCAAAAATCCCAAATGATTCACGATAGTTCACGGTCATCCAGTACGCATACACTTTAGAAACACCGTACGGACTTCGTGGATGAAACTGGGTATTCTCGTCTTGAAAGCCATCTCTTATTCCTAAACCAAACATTTCTGAGGTTGACGCCTGATAGAACTTGGTAGTTGGAGAAACAAATTTTATCGCATTGAGTATAAAAAGAACTCCAAGCGAGTTTACTTCGGTTGTAAGTTTGGCCTGCTCCCATGAAGATCCAACAAACGACTGAGCCGCAAGATTATAGATCTCATCAGGCCTCGTATTTCTAATCAAATTCATAAGAGATGACTCATCAGTCATATCTCCTTCAACGAAATTGATTTCTTTAGTAACCTTTAAATAATCGGTGTTATCAAAGTTTGGGTTAGAGTAGCGAGACATCATCCCGTACACTTTATACCCCTTTTCAAGAAGCAACTTCGCAAGATAAGGACCATCTTGTCCTAAGATTCCAGTAACCAGCGCTATTTTAGGCATATAAATTATTATAACATCAAACTTTGTTACAATATACTGATATGTTTGAACGTCTCGTGCAATTTATTCGCCGTCCCACTAGTCGTGACGTCATCATAAATACATTCGGCAATTATTTGAATGTTTTCTTCACTGCTCTTTTTGCTCTCGTACTGGTAAGAGTTATGTCACCATCTGAATATGGGGTTTTAAGCGTCTTACTTGGCATCTCGTATGTTTTAGCAAACGCCTTAGACTTTGGAACAACCGCCACAATCTACTCATATCTTCCAACTCTCCTTGAAGAGAAAACCTATCAGCTCTACATATTTATTAAAACGACGTTTTACTATCAAACGCTCTTTGCAATCATTACCATAAGCGCACTTGCGATTTTCTTTCCCTATCTGGACGAGATTTTCTTTAAAACAAACGCGCCGGCATGGCAACTGTATCTTGCGCTGCTATCGGTTCTTCTTTTTATCTGGCAAAACTTTGTATCTAACATACTTCTTGCCTCAAAAAAGTTTTTCAAAGTTAACCTTTATGTCAACATTTCCAATCTGATTAAAACCATCGTTTTATTCTCTCTGATTCCATTCGGGCTCATTAATGTCGGCTCTGTCATTTTTGTTTTTGGGATTTTGGGTTCCATTCTCTTTTTTATTCCACTCCTTATTGAAAAAAGAGATTTGTACCCAATCATCATGAAACAAAAAATACAAAAAGAGGAGTTTCGCTTTGGCTATACGTTAACGTATTTTTTAGGAACACAGATGTTTAATATGGGATTGCGTATGGATCTCTTCTTACTTTCATTTTTCCAGTTCAAAAATGAAGTAGGGTATTACGGTCTCGCACAGAAGGTCATCATTTCCATAATGACTACCATCGTCAGTATTACACAGGTCTTATCTCCCAACTTCTCACAAGCGTCAACGAAAAAAGAAGCCAAACATGTTATCAAAACAAGTCTCTTGTATCTTTCTATGCCCGCAGCGCTATTTCTACTACTATTAATAACCCCCGCTCAGGTTTTCGATTTGTTTTTTACCAAAGCTTTCTCTCAAACATCGTCAATTACCAAAAGTCTTGTTATACCGTTTGTTTTTTATTCATTGAGCATGTTTCTCTGGCTCTTCATTCTTTATACAGCCAAAAAGCCAATCTATTTTTTGATTTCACAAGCGGTTTTTTTTACCACTATGACTGTCGGATGCGCAATACTTATTCCTAAACTTCGTGTTTTTGCACCTTCATACGTTTTAACGTTGTCATTTTTCTTATCTTCGATTATTTTAGGTTTTGCAGCAGTATATGAGTACCGCAAACTACCAAACTGAAGTCGTAATTATTATTCCGTTTCTCTCGAATATTGACGGCCTTGAGAATCTACTTAACTGTCTCATTAAAGAAAACAAATCGTTTCCTATTGTCATTGTTAATAATGGAGCAAAACCGATGAATGAGATTAAAGATCTTTCGATGCTCCCACTCACTATCATTGATATTCACGAACCAAAAAATGTCGGTTTTGCCAAAGCCTGCAACGATGGAGCCAAAAAGGCTAAAGAATTATTTCAACCACAGTTCTTGTTGTTTTTGAATGATGACGTTACGTTTACAGAGAAATGGATTGATTCTTGCTTGAAGGAACTCAAGGAAAAGAAATGGATCGCAACAACACCCGTCCTACTCAAAAGCAATGGATCGATTGAAAATGTAGGATACAGAGTTATGAAAAAGGGGAAGGTAGAACTAGAAGTAAATCGAGCATCACAAAAGATAATTGACGGACTATCTGCAACGGCACTTATCATAAAGTCGACAGAATTTTTTACTCTTAATGGATTTGATGAACGATTTTTTGCATATCTAGAAGATGTTGATTTGTTTTTGCGTCTTAAAAAAGCAGGGAAGAAATTTGGAGTAACCAAGAACTCTGTTGTGTTTCACGCAGGACAAGCAACTTCCTCGAAAAACAGTGTAAAAAAAGCATATCTTGATTTTAGGAATTGGGTGCTTCTCATTGGAAACAACTACACACCTTCGGAAATCATAAGCAATTTCCCTTCAATAGCTCTGGAGCGAATGAAAAATGCTTGGGGAATAGTAAAAGCTACTTTGTAGTCCAAACTTCATAACTCACAGTTCGGAACTGTGATTCGTTTATCTTACGGTATTTATTCTTTTTAAGCTGCTCTTGATAATTGTATCCATATATATCTGTCGAGTAGGGGAGAACATATAAATGTTCAAATGGTTTAATGGTTAAATGGTTTAATGTACGAATATCTTTTATTTTTATTTCATTGTTGTAATACAAAACTGGGTCAGAGGATGAAGGAATCATATAAATTGTGTTTGTTGATTGTGAAAGATCGGTAACGAGTGACTTCCAGTCTTCTCGATGGTATTGAGGGAAAAGCAAATACAAAAGTGAAAAAATTAAAAATCCAGAAGTAATAATGTATCGTTGCCAATTTTTCTGAATGATAATGGCAAGAATAATTGACAAAGGAACAATAAGATACAGAAATCTAAAATACTGAAGTAATGGTTTATAAAACGAAACAACAAACCCAAATACGATTGGAGCTATCAATAAAAAAATGAACGTTATAATGTCATGCCGAACTTGTTTCGGCATCTTCTTGAGATTCTGAAATAAATTCAGAATGACAAAATAAGAAATTAAAATTGTCCAAAGTCCAGATACTAAATAATAGACCATCTTCGGCTCCCAGCTTATTCTGCCGGACGTGAACTTGATAGGGAAGAGAAGTAGGTTTTTTACTTCTGCCTTTCCAAGCACCGGACTCCAGTTTTTTACTTCCTGAAGAACGATACCAGAATGCATTATTTGTTTTTGGAAAAGAGGAAATAAAATAAGACCGGCAAGTATACTTCCCGGAAGAATTAAAGTAAGTAATTTAAATTCTTTTTTAAAAAGTAAGTACAGGTACATAGCAGCGATAAAAAACACCGACCCATAAAACGTAAACAAACTCAAAACAATGCAGCCATTTATGATTAGTAATAATTTTAAGTTTTGAGTTGCATTTTTGAATTTTGAATTTTGAATTTTGAATTTGATGAGCACATATAAAAATAAAGACAATAGAAATGTGCTCATCATGTACATCCTCGCTTCCTGTGAGTAATAAACAATCAACGGATTAAACAAGAAAAATGCCACAGCATACATCCCAACAATTTGACCATTTAACAATTTAGCAATTCGGTAAATCACACACCCCGTCAACAACGAAAATATTACTGATGGCATACGCAGCGCAACTTCTGTGTATCCGAAAATATTTGTCCAGAGTTTTAAAAATAGATAATAGAGTGGGGGATGAAAATCATTTGGAGAGAATTTAGTAACGATGTCGAAAAAAGAAAAGTTCTTTACGACATTTGCAGTGGTCGCCTCATCCAACCATAGAGATTGGTTTAAATTAATAAGCCGTATCAAAAACGCAAGGAGGAAAATAAAGAAGATAGATTTTTTCATTATTCTAAGAAATTTGGAGCGGGATAGGGGAGTCGAACCCCTCATTTCACTTTGGAAAAGTGATGTTATACCAATTAACTAATCCCGCTGATAGCTCTATTATATCAAAGTCCTACACGGACCTGTATAATTAGCCGTCATATGAGTATTGAAACACGCAGTCCTGACCTTACACAAGCATTAAGTTCAATCTGTTCAAATGCTGATCTTGCTAACTACTGTGAAATTCTTGATATACGAGAAAGCCAACTTATTGAACCAATACTAGATATTGGGGCGGGGATGAAAAATCGCTTTGCCAATAGTCTACGCAGTAGAAAACATAAAAATACATTTGCTGTTAATCCTCAGCTTGTTTTAGATGACAGACGTAAAAAATTACGTCGCAACAAAGCACCAATTACAGCAGCCCTCGCACAAGCACTCCCATTTCGGGACGAGTCATTTAATACCATCATTTCTTTGTATGCTGTCCCTATGCATTTAAGAAATGACGATGTAGAAGTCGTATTTTCAGAAATCTATCGCCTATTAAAACCAGGTGGCCAAGCATATCTATGTCCTCTCACAAAGATGGACTACGATCTCATAACTCAAACTGATTTAATGGATCGATATCATTGTAAAGTAGAGGTTGCCTCTTATGTTCGTGTAAAGGATCAATATATTCGTTTATTTCGCGCCAGAATTTTCAAGCGATAAAAACACTGTTTTATGATTTTTGGGTTTGGGAGAAAAGTTTGCGGCTTTCTTCAAGTTCTTCCATTTTATTCACTCCAATACCAACCTCATCAAACGGAAGCGGCATCGCAACGACACTTTTTTTATCCAAACAAGCAATCTTAATAAGATCGGTAAGATAATATTCACCGGTTACTTCCGACTTTTTGATCTTAGGAAGATTCTCGACAAGAAAGTTATAATCAAAACAGTAGAATCCAGCATTCAACTCTTGTATTTCTCGCTGCTTATCTGTTGCATCTTTTTGTTCAACAATATCTAAAACACGTCCCTGCGGATCACGCTCGATACGTCCCCATGCAAGTTCGTTTGGATTATCGTGGATTGTCGTGATAAATGAAACAACCGCTTTATTCTCATCGTGTTCTTTGACGAGCTTCTTTACTCCTTCTTGTTTATAAAACATCATGTGATCTCCATATCCCACAAGAACACAGTTGGGCTTATAAGACAAAAGCGGTTTCATCCCAATCTGTACAGCGTGCCCAGTACCTAGTTGCTCTTCCTGATGAGCAAACAAGACCTGAGGATGTAACTGCAAAGACGACTTAACACTGTCAGCGTAAGCCCCCACAACAACAACAATGTGTTGAGCAATAGACTCCACCAAATCAACCGCATACTCGATCATGGTCTTCCCATGAAAAGGGTAGGCGACCTTATTAATTTCCCTGGAGTTAATCCGCGTTCCCTTGCCTGCAGCAAGAATGATTGCTCCAATAGTATTGTTCATGAGATTTTTATTTTACAATTTGTTTTGTTCGTTGTATAGTAATGATATGAACATGATACTTGGACTTTTGATTAATGGACTTGCTGTCTTAATTGCGGCGTATGTAATACCAGGTGTAAAAGTAGAAAACTATTTTACCGCAATTGTTGTCGCTATTTTTATTGCAATTGTTAATACGTTTCTCAAACCCATACTCATTATTCTAACACTTCCCATCAATATCATCACTCTTGGGTTGTTTACGTTTGTTATCAATGCTGTACTCATTCTACTTGTAGCAAGAATTGTTCCCGGATTTGTAGTCCCTACCTTTACCGCAGCTCTTCTGTTTGCGCTCGTTCTCTCGCTTGTTGGATTTATATTAAATCCTCTCAAATAGAAGTATTTGTTATTTAGTACTTAATCTGTCCAACCTTTAGGATGTTTCGCGTACCAAGTAACGAGAGATTTCACTGAGTCTTCGATACTGCGTTTTGGTTTCCATCCAAGAATTTGCTCTGCTTTATCTATCGAAGCGATCATTTTGGCATATTCGCCTGCTCGGGCGTTTGTTTTAGCTAGTTCGATTTTCTTACCGGTTACTTCTTGAACTTTATTTACGATCTCTAATACTGAATTGCCTGTTCCTGTCCCAAGATTAATTATCTGACTTTCACCACCACCGATAAGATACTCAACCGCTTTAAGATGTGCTTCGTTAAGATCTACCACATTGACATAATCGCGAATTGGTGTCTTGTCTGGTGTATCGACTTCTGGACATGTTAATTGAAAAGGTTCGATTCCAAGCGCTCCTCGAACAGCATTCTGCATGAGAAGTTGTGATGGTTTTTTAGAATCTCCAATGAACCCATCATCAGAAGCTCCACATACGTTGAAGTAACGAAGAATAGCAAACTGGAATTGTTTCAATTTTCCGTACCACTGAATGATATGTTCTGCCATGAGCTTAGACTCACCATATGGATTGAGTGGAGAAGTAGAGTGTTTTTCATCAACCGGAACATATGTTGCTTCTCCGTAAACCGCGCAGGTTGAAGAGAAGACAATGCGAGAGACTCCATACTTTTCCATGTGTTTTAATAAATTTAACGTACCGAAAATATTGTTCGTAAAATATTTCTCGGGTTGTTTCATTGATTCGTTTACCAAACATGAGGCCGCGTAATGAACCACCGCATCAATATCTTTATGATTTTCAAAAACACTCTTCAAATCTTGCTGTAGATCTTGGTCAACAATCTGAATCTTTTCTTTTCCAAACTTTTCCTGCAAAACTTCTAGTGGTTTTTTATAACCTGTAACAAAATTATCAAGCGCAACGACTTGATGCCCGTTCTGTAAGAAAAGATATGTTGAAATCGATCCAATATATCCACCCGCACCAGTAATAAGAATTTTGCTCATACGTTATTTTGAATTTTATTCTTTTTTTGATTGATATACACGATAAGCTCTCCAATGATTCCCGTCATAATAATTTGTAGACCAACGATAACCAGAAGCACGCCAAACAAAAGAATGGGTCTTCGATACAGGTCTACGTTATAGAAAAGTCTAAGAATAGTGAGATAGACTAGAATGACAAATCCTGCCAAAAACGAAACTCCACCAATTGGTCCAAAGAAATGAAGAGGTTTTTCTGCAAACTGATATATGAAATACGTCGTCAACGTATCAAAAAAACCATAGAAGATCCGCACGAACCCGTATTTTGATTTACCATGCTCTCTGGGATTATGTTTTACACTCACTTCTGTTATTTTAAACCCTTCGCGGTCCGCAATGAGTGGCAAAAATCGGTAGTTGTCTCCGTACAAGGGAATTGCCTCAAGCACATCTTTCTTAATAGCTTTAAATCCGCAGTTAATATCGTGCAACTTAGATCTGAGAAATGGCTTAAGTAAAAGAAAGTTAAAAATAGAGGAGGGAAGCGTTTTGGCAATTGGGTCATTGCGTTTTTCACGCCATCCATTAACAAAGTCATACCCCTCATCAATCTTCTCGAGAAAAAAAGGAATATCAGCCGGATCATCCTGCAAGTCGGCATCCATAAAAATAAGAACGTCTCCCTTTGCATGTACTATCCCAGTCTCCAACGCCTTACCTTTACCCAATCTCGTCTTATGATGAATAATTTTTAACTTTTCACTTTGCACTTTTAGCTTAGATGCCCCAGCATCTATAGAGCCATCGTTAACGTAAATAATTTCAAACTCTTGCTTTTGAGTTTTTAAGACATCGTGAAGTTTCTCATTGAGAATGGGAAGATTTTCTTCTTCGTTATGAAAAGGAATGATAATCGATATCATCTTATTTT
>CAYHIW010000018.1:0-18389 GCA_964356745.1 uncultured Gammaproteobacteria bacterium
ACGGCTTCAGCTTCCATTCTTCAAAGAAAACTAAAGGTGGGGTATAACCGAGCCGCACGAATTCTTGACCAGATTGAAGCTGCAGGGTATGTAGGACCGTCAAATGGACAGAAGCCACGTGAAATACTTAAGAGAAGAGACGTTGTAAATGATGAATGATGAATTACTGTCTTAAATACTTGAGATATTTCTGTTGATTTGCTTCGTGTTCGTCGCTGTTTCTTGCAAAATGAAGCCTCCCGTTTTTATCCGAAACATAAAATAGATATGGTGTTTCTGCTGTGGAGTTGGCAACTGCTGTTATCGAAGCAAGGCCAGGATTACAGATTGGCGACGGAGGAACTCCTGGGTTTTTGTAAGTATTATAAATTGAACTAATTGAGAGATCGTCAATTGTTGGAGTACGCCACCAAGTTTGTTCTTGAGCGTCATACCCAACCGCATACTGAACGGATGCATCAATCTGCAAAGGTATTCCTTCTTTTAATCGACGACGAATGATATTGGCAACTTGTTGACGATCAGAGTCGAGTTTTGCCTCGCGTTCTATAAGTGATGCTAGTGTTAGAACCTGATCCTCTGTTAGATTATGAGAAGCTGCTTTTTGTTTTAATTCAGACGTAAACTTGTTTTCATAATTGGTCTGAAAAATTGAAAGAATAGTATCAATGGTAGCCTGTTTTGGGATAAGATAGGTATCAGGAAACAGATATCCTTCTTTAGCTTTTGAATTAAATTCAGTTGTTGAGATATTAAATTGTTTTGCCAGAAGTTCGGCAATTTCTTCTTTTCTCATGCCTTCTTGGATTGTTACCCATATATCAAGAGTTCCATGTTGTAGTTCATTGGTAATTTCAAACAAGTTCATGGATTTTGATAGTCGAAAGTCTCCTGCCTGAAGATTTTTTTCAATCCCCTTCATTTTGACGATGAGAAAGAAGATGAGTTCGTTTCGAATAAACTCTTCGTTTTTGAGATTTTTAGTAATAGCTATAGGACCATCTCCAGGTTTAACAATAAATATTTTTGAAGAAGTATCTTTTTTATCAACAGGGAGAACGCCTTCCTTGTAAGAAAAAAAAGCAAACAAGGCAATGATAATAAATATGATGCCGGTTATAAACCCCTTACCTTTCGATTTCATATATGGGAAAATTAGTATGAGTTACCATTGCTTCATGCAATCGGTACTTATCACTCGAGTGAAAATTAAAAACAACGTCATTTTTAGACACCTTATCATCTAGTTTTCGTTCCATATAGATTCCTGCAAATTTATCAAGAGGAGCTCCTAATACTTTGGCAATGGTGTTTAAATTATAATTATTCACTTTCTTGATTGTTCCTCCATGTTCTGCTTTGACTTCGCGTCGGTGCCCTTTCATTTTTAAAGTTGAGGATGATATTTGATCATCTCCATGTTGATGTTTCACAATTTCCCTAAATTTTGACAGCGCCTTTCCACTAATAAGTAATTGT
This sequence comes from uncultured Gammaproteobacteria bacterium, assembly GCA_964356745.1. GTDB lineage: Bacteria > Patescibacteriota > Microgenomatia > UBA1406 > GWC2-37-13 > CAYHIW01. The sequence continues at coordinate 1,480 of CAYHIW010000018.1, forward strand.
CGCGCTTCATCTTCACCATTTTTGTCAATTTTAGCATCTTTGTAGCAAATATCCAAAAGCTTACCAGCGAGTCTTAAAGCTTTTGCCTCAAGAGCCGTTGGACGCTGTTTTTTTTGCTCAAGTACATAAAGTACATCGAGCGCCTCAAGAGCAGGACCTGCACCGTTTCCTGCGGGTTCAAGAGATTCGTTTATATCAGCAACTACTTCAATTCCAAATCGTTCACCAAGATGCTTGAATTTTCGGGCGACGCGTTCGGCGTCTTCGAAATGACGGATCTTCATTGTCCGTCCGACCGGAATATCTAAGACGAGGTGATTTGCCGAGACCGCAACTTTTTTCGCCATAATAGAAACAATTACTTTATCAAAAGATTCAAACGAAAGTTCTTCCTCTACGTCAATGATGACATCATCAGCAGGAGCAATGCCAAGTCGACCGCCCCAAACAATACAACCTCCTGTTTTATTGACGATAGTTTGAATCTGCTTTGGAGTAAAAATTACATCAGAGACAACTTCCATGACGTCTGCGGTGCCCGCAGGTGACGTAATGGCTCGAGAAGATGTCTTGGGAATTACAAAACCAGCAGCAGCAATAATCGGAACAACAATCATTGTTGTTCTTGTTCCCGCAACACCACCCACAGAATGTTTGTCCGCAACGATTCCATCAAAGTGGAGTTTTGTCCCTGTTTCAACCATTGCTTTGGTGAGGTAGTAAAGTTCGTCTGCTGAAAATCCTTCTTTAAACGCAGCTGCAACAAAGTAAGTGGTCAGTACATCGCTTAAACGTTCATGAGCGATTTCATCCATAAGGTTATAAATTTCGCGATAGTTAAGCCTTTTGCCAAGGAGTTTTTTTTGAATAGTTTTTACGGCCTTTAAATGATTTTGTTTTTTATCCATTATTCAACATCGGTATAAATTTCAACAATTCGTTTTCTGTATGCTTTTGCTCGTGCTATAGCTTGGTAGACAAGTGAGACTTCTTTGATTCCGAGAAGCCAAGAAAGAAAAATATAAAGACCGAGATAGCTAAGCCCAATCGTCAAAAGGAGAAAGAAAAGATTCATAGTTCTTGTTGTGTCAAAAACAAGCCCATCTAATAGTTTCATTTCCCAGTACACAAAAAATGAAGCAATGAATGTGGTTGTGAATAACGCAAGTGAGTCGAGAAATAAGAGGTGAAGATTGAGGCCGGAGATCTTTCGAGAGAGGAATACGAGAAGGAGTATTACATTGAACACGATAGAGATGGAAAACGACAATGCTAGGGCGTAGACCGGCAGGTGAAATACAAAAATAAAAATAAGACTGCAGGCGATGTTGATTCCAATTGAAGCGACGCTTATGTAGAACGGCGTTTTACTGTCAAGAAATGCGTAAAAACAACGTGTTAAAAAATAGTAGATTGAATGAAAGGGGATTGAGAGTGAAAAATACGACAAGGTATATGCTGTTTGTACCGTTCCACTCCAGTCAAATTTTTCTCCTCCAAAAAAAAGCCTCACCAAAGGTGTTCGAGCAAAGATGAAAAAACTCATGATAGGAATCGTTAGGTAGAGAATGCTCAAGATGGACTCGGTTATGATTTGTTTAAACTTCTCGGTTTCCTTTTGTTGATAGAGCTCTGAAAGATACGGCAAGGAAGCTTGACCAAATGCAATACCTATAACCGAAACAGGTAAAAGATGAAGGTGTTGTGCAAGATAAAAAATAGTGTAGGAACCCGAGCCAAGAAGAGTAGCGAGTGTGAGGTCGATTGTTGCATCAATCTGAGCAACGATAACGGTAATGACGCGAGGTAAGATTACGTGAAAAAATTCCCTAACACCCTTCGTGATTTTTATGGTGAGGTAGTAGGTAAAGTTAGTTGATCCGAGAACAGGTATTTGAATTGCAAACAAAAGCATCGCTCCAGTCACAACCCCCATAATCGGCCCAAAAAGATATAGGCTTGATGAGAAAAAAATCGTTGCGACAATAATCGCAAGATTGTAAACAATGGGCGCCAATGCAGACACGATAAATGTTTTATTGGCCTGCCCAAGACCGGTAAGCAGGTTCCCCAAAAAAAGAAATGGTAATTGGCCAAGAAGCAGTATTTTTGAATAGAATATCACGTACTTGAGTTTTTCCTGAGTAAAACCGGGTGTAATGATTGGAATGAGAACGTCTAGTGAGAAAAAAAGAACGATCATGGAAGCGAGCAAGACAAGACTTGCGATATTTATAATCGACGATATGATTTCGTTCAGTTCATCTTTATCTTTCTGATACTTGATGAATATAGGAATAAACGCTGTAGTAAGTGCTCCGGTAATCAGAATTTCAAATACAAGGTCGGGTATGCGAAATGACGCAAAGAATATGTCAAGTTGGTTTGTATCAAAGTAGGTTGCGAGTACACGATACCTAAAGAATCCAAAAAAACGAGAAATAATGATGGTTACGGCTACGATTATGGTTGAGGAAATAATTGATCTTTGTTTACTAAGGAGAAGATTTTTTGTACCGGTAAATAGCTTATTCATACATGCAACTTACCCTTGACAGACGGCTTCAAATGGCTCATAATGGTTGAATATGGTGTTTTACGGTGAATATCTAGTTTCGTTTTCTTCACCTGGTCGTATTGTTCTTCCCAAAAAGATACGCGAACTTCTCAAAGGTAATACGTTTATTGTAACAAAAGGATTTAATTTTTGTCTGGCGGGCTACGATAAAGGAGAATGGGAAGAAAAGGCAAAAGAATTACTACAAGTTTCGTTATTGGAGCAAGAAAATCTCCAAAAAAGACGATTTATTTTCTCATCTACCGTTCATCTTGAAATTGACGATCAAGGACGATTTGTTATTCCAAAAGCCATGCTTGAGTACGCAAAGTTAAAAGAAAAAGCAGTGATTGTTGGAGTTGGAGATCATTTTGAGATCTGGAACCAGGAATCGTGGGACAAATATAACAAAGCAAATTAACATGCATACGCCGGTTTTATTAAATGAAGTAATAGAAGCGCTTAACGTCAAGAAAAGCGGTAAATATATTGACGCAACCATCGGCGAATGTGGGCACCTTAAAAAAATAGCAGAGTTAGGAGGAAACGTTCTAGGGATCGATTGGGACGAGTCACAAATTGAAAAAGCAAAAAGCAAATTGCAAAAAGAGAATGTGACACTAGCTGTTGGAAATTTTGCTGAGCTCAAAACAATTGCCGAGCAAAACGGATTTACTCAAGTTGACGGAATTCTATTTGATTTAGGTTTGTCTTTTGAGCAGATGATGACGACAAAGCGAGGATTCTCTTACAAAAACGTATCTGAGCCATTAGATATGAGAATTGCAACAACCGACGAGATAACAGCGGCAAATATACTTAATACGTATTCGAAAGAACAGCTTTATGAAGTCTTCTCAAGAAACAGCGAAGAGATACTCTCGATGCAGATTGCACAAAAGATCTTTACGAGAAGATTTAAGAAGAAGTACGAGACTGTGTACGACTTGGTTTCAACCATTGCTTTTGTAAACCCTCCTAACCCAATGCGAACGAACGCGAGAATATTTCAGGCGCTGCGCATAGAAGTAAATCATGAAAAGGATAATCTCAAAAGCGCACTTGTCCAGGCTCTGGATCTCATTGTTTCAGGTGGAGTTATCGTCGTTATTTCTTTTCATTCAATTGAGGATCGAATTGTGAAGGATTTTGCTAAACAACATCGAGCTGAGTTGAAAGAAAAGAAGTTGGTTGCGCGTCACAGTCGTGTGAGGGCGTTTGAGCGATCGGCAGTTTTAAGGATTATGACAAAGATATGAAAAAAATTCTTTTTCCCACAATTTGGTTTTTGTTCACGCTCCTTATAGGAGCTAATATTGTCGTGTTTGTGTCTCAGATGCAACTGTCCGAGAGATTGACGAAGTACGAATCGGGGTTAAGAAATGTCAAGCAAGAGAACTTGCTTTTAGAACAAAAAGCTGTTGAGACGAATTCATTAGAGTACGCTTCTTCTATGGCAGCAGAAATGAACTTCACTAAAAAGGCTGAATTGAATTTTCTCGAAAATTTACAGTTTGCGCTTAAGAAATAGTTAGACATGTCTAAAGTACGGTTGGTTTACATGGGGTTTTGTCTTCTTTTTGCCATCATAGTAGCAAAGCTTTTTTATCTGCAGATTATCAATCCTCAGTTTCGTTCAAATTCTGGATATCTTAATTACAGTAAGCTTCAGGCAGGACGGGGAAAAGTTCTTGACCGCAATGGTAATCCGCTTGTATTAAATAAGCCAACATATCGTCTTTATGCTGAGCCAAAGAACGTTAAGAACAAGTCAGAATTAGTAGAAGATATAAGCCGAGTGCTTGAACTTGACGAGGCGTCAATCGAGGCAAGGCTCGATATGACCAAAGACTGGGTATCGCTCGCGCAGGATCTGTCTCAGGAACAAAGAAATAAAATTGTCAAACTCGGACTAAAGGGCGTTGGTTTTGAAGAAGGAATGAGAAGAAGTTATCCCGAAGCTTCACTTGCTGCTCATGTCTTGGGTTTTGTTGGCAAAACAGAAAAGGGTGACAATACGGGGTATTTTGGTATCGAGGGTTTTTACGACAAAGATCTTATTGGACTACCTGGATTTGTGACATCTGAGCGAGATTTGTTCGGAAGGCTCATTCTTTTAGGAAATCAAGAGAAAATCGAGTCGGAAGACGGTCGGGATCTGACTTTAACGATCGATTCCTCTGTTCAACGGATTGTAAAAGAGCGATTAGTCAAGGCGCTTGAGACGTACAAAGCAAAACAGGGGTGTGTTGCGGTTGCTGACCCCATGAACATGGAAATTTTGGCGCTCGCGTGTCAGCCTGACTTTGACCCAAATGAGTACTATAAATTTACTGATGAGTTTTTTGGAAACTCGTTTATTTCTTCACTCTACGAACCTGGTTCTACGTTTAAACCTCTTGTGGTTGCTGCAGCGCTTGACGCAAAAAAGATTAAGCCAACAGACATGTATAACGAGCAGGGACCGATTCATCTGGGAGGTTTTAGCATTCGCACATGGAACAATAAGTATGAGGGAAAAATTTCGATCACGCGTATTCTTGAGAAGTCATCAAATGTGGGAATGGTGCATATAGGAAGCAAGCTAGGAGAAAAAAACCTTGTTTCGGCACTTCAAAAATATGGATTTGGTCAAAGAACCGGTATTGATCTTGAAGGTGAAACAGCGGGATATTTGAAGCCAGAAGGTCAGTGGTATCCGATTGATTACGCAACCGCTACATTCGGACAAGGAATTGCCGTGTCACCGATCCAGATGTTAACGGCGTTTTCATCAATCATTAATGGAGGTGAGTTGTTGACTCCACATATGGTAAAAGAGCTTGTGTATGGTGACAGATCTAAAAAAGTTGAGAAAAAAGTTGTTCGGAGGACGATTTCTCCAGAAACGTCAGAAATTATCAAAAAAATGTTGGTTTCTACCGTAGAGCACGGTGAATATAAATGGGCAAAGCCAAAAGGATATAAGATTGGAGGTAAGACAGGAACCGCGCAGATTGCGGTGCAGGGTAAATACGACGCCTCCAAAACAATCGCTTCTTTTATCGGGTTTGCACCAGCCGACAAGCCGAAATTTATTGCTTTGGTGGTTCTGAAAGAGCCTGGGACATCGATCTACGGATCAGAGACTGCAGCTCCTTTGTTCTTTGAAATAGCGAAGGAACTGTTGGTTTACTATAATATAGCACCACAGTAGTGTAGTAGTTAGTATGTAGTATTTAGTATTTAGGAGTTTTTCCCCAAATACCAAATACCAGATACCAAATACTGAACTATGGAACGATTGAAGAGAAAACTACAGTGGTTGATTAACTATTATCATCTGGGTCGGTCTATTCTGGCCAATATCATTTATGGTTTTCCTTCGCGAAGGCTCAAAGTGATTGGTGTTACCGGTACAGACGGGAAGACAACTACTTCACATCTTATTTATCACATTCTTAAATCAACAGGTCGCAAAGTTGCGCTCATTTCAAGTGTTTCAGCGCGCATAGGAGATGAGGAGATGGAGACGGGATTGCATAGAACTACGCCCGACGCGTTTGAAATGCAACCAATCATTAAGCGAATTGCCGATAAAGGATTTGAATATTTGGTTTTAGAAACGACATCGCACGCCTTGGATCAAAACAGAGTGTATGGGATTAAATATGAGGTTGGTGTGAGTACTAATGTAACCCCGGAGCATCTGGATTATCATAAAACTTATGCGAATTTACTCCGGACAAAAGCAAAGTTATTATTAAGAGCAAAAACTTCAATCGTAAATAAAGATGATGGATCGTTCTCTGAGTTAAGCGAGTATTTAAAATCAAAAGGCAAGCCCTTTTTCACCTACAGTCTAAAAGCACAAGCAGATTTCATTTTTGATTTTAATAAAAGCTCTAAGAAAGGAGTTACAAGTTTCAACAATTACAATTATCTTGCAGCGTACTCGGTTTGCACGCAACTGGGGATTGATAAAGACAAGATTGTGGATTCGTTAAAAAGTTTTTCTTTGCCAGAAGGAAGAGTTGAGAAAGTGTTTGAGAAAGGACCGATTATTTATGTTGATTTTGCACACACTCCTAATTCGTTTAGAAATGTACTACCAGAACTAAAAAAGGATTTAAAAAAAGACGGATTACTTATTCATGTGTTTGGATCTGCTGGTTTACGTGATGAGAAGAAAAGGCCTGATATGGGATCAGCAAGTGGAGAATATGCCGACATTGTTATTTTGACCGAAGAAGATTATCGTACCGAAGATCCTGAGAAGATTTGCCGAGAGGTTGCCATTGGACTTGAGAAACACGGATTCAAAAAGCAAAATACTTCGTTGTTTCGAAACAAGAAAACATATCTTGTGAATATTCATAGGAACGAGGCAATTAGAATTGCTTTAACAATCGCAAAGAAAAACGATGTAATCGTGTGTACAGGTAAAAGCCATGAACGAAGTCTTGCAAGAGGGACTAAAGAATTTCCATGGCACGAAAAAACCGAAATATTAAAAGCCCTAAATTCTAAATAATGTATGACAGACGGTGAGCAAAAAATTCCTTACGAACCAACGACTAAACGTCGATTTGAACTTTCACATGATGAATTCTCACGTGAAAGAGTAAGAGCTCTTCTTAAAGCGCATAGACAATTAAAAGAGGAAATTCCATTTTATGCTGGTATGACTTTGTTTGGCTCATTGTCAAAAGGTAAAGAATTGACAGAAGATACCGCAACCTTTACTGATTTAGATATTTTCGCATTTCTTGATAGAGAGTCTTTTAAGGAAACGATAAAAGAATTTGAGCACAATGATCAGTTTAAAGAATATTTCGAAAAAGTATACATGAAACATCCCATGCACTCGGCTTCGGATATGAACAGGGTAAGAGATAGTAATATTGAGACTGCAGCAGAGTATTTTATAAAGCATAGAATACAGTCAATAATAGAGGCTGAAACAAAAAAAAGCGTTCCAGAAAAATTAGTAAAAGTAGAAACGGAATTTATAAGTCTCAATGATGAAACCGGTCAGTCGATCTTTGGAGCAGTAATATTCCACGATGAATGGATGAGAGATTTTGGATACTTTAAAGATGCAGAACTTGCTAACTTTCAATCTATAGCTGCGCCCTTTTTTTATGATATTGGTAACGGGTTAAGAAAATATCGTGAAGATTACATGAGGAAACTTTTGTCGCTTCCACTCGATGAAGCTAACAAACATTGGAAACTATCCGTTGATGCAATGAAAACATGGGAAAGAAGAAATGATATTCCTCCAGAACTTCAATCTTCATATCCGAATAGTTTTTCAGCCGCAATCGAGTACTATAAGCCCAAAAAATCACCCAAGCATGAAAATGAAATATCAGACCCTTTTAATTTATTAGAAATAAACAATTTAGCAGCTGAAGATTTATCGAAATTAAAAGAAGCGATTGTAAAAAATGATGGATCAGTAAATATCATGGTTCATCCTTGGTATGTAAGTGATGCTTCAGAAGATTTGTGGCCAACACCAGTTGCGTATAGTACAGCGAGAACTGAATTTATAAAAACTTCAGTAGAACAAGGAGTGCCATTGATTGTATTTGAAGAAGCGAGTGGATTTACCAGTTTAGAGCAAAGAGTAGGAGCTTCTAAAGGAACTTTATATGTAGTATCTACTACTCATGATAATCCACTTCCCGTTTCTGTTGAAGATTATCAAAGTAGAAACTTTAGACAAAATGATGAAACAAGATGGGAACCCTTAATGAAATTATTTAAAGAATTAGGAATTCGGCACGCATTAGTGGGAGGAAAATATATGAATATTGAGAAACCATTAACTTCAGAAGAGAAAGCTAACTTAGCTCAGTTTCAAAACAAAGTGGATCAATATCCTCTTGCAAAAGCTTTTTTGGACAAAGGAATTTTACCTTCAGGATGTCCAGGTACTGTCGTGCAAAAAATACTAGAATCAGGAATAGATGTTTCCATATCACCAATTTCTCATCCAGACAACGTAGTCAAATAATCATGAAAAACGCAATTATATTACATGGACTGCCCGACAAAAAAGAATACTACGACCCTAAAGTACCTTCTGCTAGTAATCATCATTGGATACCATGGTTGCAAAAAGAGCTTCTATCAAATGAAATAGCAGCGCAGACTCCAGAGGTACCCCATGCATTCGAGGCGCATTATGAATCATGGAAGAAAGAATTTGAAAGATTCGAGATAACGCCAGAGACAATTTTAGTTGGACATAGCTGTGGTGGTGGATTTATTGTCCGATGGCTGAGCGAGCATAAGAATGTCAAAGTCGGAAATGTTATTTTAGTTGCTCCGTGGATTGATCCAACGAAAGAACTTGGCGATAACGACTTTTTCGATTTTAAAGTAGATCCGAATGTTACCAGTCGAACAAAAAAGTTTGTAATTTTTAACTCGGACAATGATTCTGAAGCTGTTCATAAATCTATCCAAATTATAAAAGACACTGTAAAGGGGACGAAGTTTGTAGAATTTCATAACTACGGCCACTTTTGTCTGGAAGATATGAAAACCACTAAATTCCCAGAATTGTTAGCGGAATGCCTAAAATAATTAAATACATAGATTTATAATGCGGTATGCAAACTCAGGACGACTTAAATAAACGCGCTAAGGAAATTATTCAGAACATTCTTTACATAACTATTGCGACCTCTTCAAAAGAAAATCAACCATGGAACAGTCCAGTTTATTCTGCTTTTGACGAAGATTACAATTTCTACTGGGCTTCCGATCAAAACGGTCAACATTCAAAAAACATTAAAGAAAATCCTAAGGTATTTATTGTAATTTACGATTCTACAGCTCCAGAAGGCACGGGTGAAGGAGTTTATGTTAAAGCAAAAGCTCAGATGTTGACAGATGAGAAAGATATTGCGGATGGTTTACGTTATCTTGATGGGAGAGTAAATAAAAATAAAGATCCCAATACGAGAACCTCAGAATTTCAAGGAGATAAACCGAGAAGAGTATACAAAGCTGTTCCTGAAAAATTCTGGATGAATGACGATGGAGATGTAAGCGGTGATTATATAGACATTCGTCGAGAAGTCAAAATCCTAAAATAACCAAAAATCCCTCATTTTAGCCTCAACGCACCTCGTAGGTGCGTATTGGCAAACAATTTTTCTTTATTTTTTTGGTATAATAGATGCTTCATGAATAGACTAGAGAGAGGATTGGATCGAGCTAAACAAACTTCAGAAGCAGTTGTGGCATACGGGTTCCTTGCAGGAATCATTCCATTATTCCTTTTAAATAAGGTGGTGGTTACGGCTCCAAGAAGAAAGAAAATTATTGGAAAAATTGTTAATAGTCGTGATGGATTAAGTTCAAGGGATAGACTCGAAGTTGACGAGCGCACAAACTCGATAACCATACCAGATGGTTCAACCGCAACGGTTATTTTAATTGAGAGAGGAAAGACTACTGTGGAAGGTATTATTCTTGATTACACAAGAAAATATAAAAATGGACATAAAGCGCTTGTAAAAGTTGATGGGAAAATCCGATCAAAAGGAAGAGGTCAAGTTCCAGTGATGAAAGGTGGAAATATAATCGAATTAAATCCTGCAAAATCCACTCATAGACTCGAGGATGGAACGGTTATTTCGTGGAGCGATTGCTGATATAATTTCTTCATGATTGTTTACGATTCCAAAGGAAAGTATTTTTACTCTGACACCGTTCCTAAGAGCGAGTATTTTTCAGCATTTTCTACAAAAGATTTAGGAGATGGAGGAGACGCAACCGTTATTCAGCAATTTTTCAACGAGAATAATCTTCAGGTTAAAAACATTGTTGTTCTTAACCAAATTCACTCAACAGACGTCAAGGTAGTGTCTGAGGAATCATCAGACAAAATCCAACAATTTGAGAACTATGACGGACTTATTACGAGTTTGTCAGATGTTTGTATTTCTGTAAAAACTGCAGACTGTGTGCCCATACAATTTGTCGATCAAAAAAATCAAAGAATTGGTGTTTCACATCAAGGATGGAAAGGAACTTTGGGTAAAATGGCACAGGTTATGGTCCAAAAATTTGTAGATCTCGCTTCAGACAGAGACGATATTATTGCGATTATCGGTCCGTCAATCGGTAGTTGTTGCTACAATATAGAAGAAGATCTTGCGAGAAAATTTCAAGATGCGCTTGGAAGCATAGCTGAAGGATCGCTTCAGAAAAGACAAGGAGATTGGTATTTGAATCTAGTTAAATTAAACGTTGCTCAACTTGTTTTAAGTGGAGTCAAGCGAGAGAATATTGATTTTTTCCCGTTTTGTACCAAGTGCGACGAGGCAAGATTTGGATCCTCAAGAAGAAGTGGTGGGAAGAATTTTAGCAGACAGTTTAACTGCATTATAAAACTATGAATACAATAGAAAAAGCAAAAAACATTTTTATTTTAGGAATCAAAGGTGTTGCGATGGCTCATCTTGCCATAATACTTTCTGAAATGGGAAAGCACGTAACCGGAGCAGATGTTGATGAGATTTTTAAAACAGATGTTCTTCTGCAGATTCATAACCTCAAAGTTCAGATAGGATTTGATCCTCAAACATTACCTAAAGAAACAGATCTTGTTATATACAGCGCTGCACACGGAGGTCTTGAGAATCCACTAATTCAAGAAGCTAAAAAAAGAAATGTAACTATTTTATCTCAAGGTGAAGTTTTGGGAGAACTGAGTTCTTATTGCAAACACACAATCGCTATTTGCGGAACCCATGGCAAAACAACAACTTCATCGATGCTTGCGTACGCGCTTATTAAACTTGGCGTAAAACCAAGTTTTATGGTAGGAACTCCTAAATTCAATGAGTATGAGGGAAGCGCCTATGGAGACAAAGAATATTTTGTGATTGAGGCAGACGAATATGGTGTAAATCCTCCTCTTGATAAGGCTGCAAAATTTTTATTTTTAAATCCCGATACGATTCTTTGTACTAATATCGATTTTGATCATCCAGACGTTTACGATTCATTAGATACTGTAAAAGACACGTTCAGATCTTTTTTCACAAAAGCAAACAATTTGATTGTCTGTGGAGATGATATAAACGCTTTAGAAACAGCAAAACACAGTGGAAAAAAATTTAAGACTTATGGTTTTTCTGAGAAAAACGATATACAAATTAAAGAATTTAGAACAACATCAGACGGGACAGAATTGACACTTCTTATTGAAAATAAGCCGCACAAGTTTTACACCACATTGTGGGGTGAAAAAAATTCTTCCAATACAGCCGGTGTAATATCCGTACTACTTCAGTATGGATTTAGTTCATCTGAGATACAGAAAGCGATCCAGTATTTTACCGGTGCTCAGAGAAGGTTCGAACTCCTCTATAAGACAAACGATATATTTCTATTTGATGATTATGCTCATCACCCAGCAGAAATCAAAGCAACCATTGAGTCTGCACGGAGAAGATATCCAAACAAAATACTGAGGGTAATATTCCAACCCCATACGTTTTCTCGTACCAAAATGTTCCTCAAGGAATTCGCAGAGGCATTAGTTTTAGCAGACACAGCCTATATTCTTCCTGTTTTTTCATCCGCAAGAGAGAAAGGTAGCGAGTTTAATGTAACATCTCAAGACATCGTAGCTCAAGCAAAAATACTTGGTAAAACCAACATTCAAACGTACGACACCAAAGAAGGGCTTTTAGAGGAATTAACCAAAGTAATTGGCGCTAATGAAGTCATATTTACCATGGGGGCAGGCAACGTTTACGAGCTTGGAGATGATATAATTAAGGTTATACATGCTCACCATACAGAAAAACGTTGATCTGACCAATATGACAACGCTCAAGATGAAAGCGGTTGCCGCTCGACTCTGTGTTGCCAAGTCAAGAGAGGATATCATTGAGGCGCAAAAAGAGGCTCAGTCCCAAAATCAGGAACTCCTTATTCTCGGTGGAGGATCAAATACCGTACTACTTCAAGAACAGGTCGATAAATTTGTAGTTCGAAATCAGTACGTCCAAAAAAAGATTGTTTCGGAAAACGATGAATATGTAGATCTTTCTATCTCTTCAGGATACCCAGTAGGACTCTTGGTTAATCAGACAGTGAAAGACGGTCTTTCGGGTTTCGAGTATCAGCTTGGACTGCCCGGAACTGTTGGTGGAGCAATCTACATGAACTCTAAATGGACAAAACCATTTACCTATTTTGGAGACAATCTTATTTCTGCAAATCTATTGACCAAAGAGGGAACGATAAAAACAGTTGAGAGAGATTATTTCAACTTTGCCTATGACTACAGTATTCTTCAGGATACAGGAGAAATTCTTTTGGAGGCAGTATTCCGAATGAAGCGCATGGATCGCGAGAAGCTTGATGCTCTTGCTAAAGAAGCGTTTGCGTACCGCAAAGAAACGCAACCAATGGGAATTGCAACAAGTGGGTGTTTCTACCAAAACTTAAGTGACGAGGAAGTAACGAGAATTGGTGAGTCAACGAATTCTGCAGGAAATCTCATTGATAAAGCAGGATTAAAAGGAGTGTCGCAAGGATCTTTCGTGGTCTCAGATCATCACGCTAACTTTATTTTGAATCAAGGTGGAGGTCAACCAGAAGATTTAAAGAAATTGCTGATAAAAATCAAAAGTACCGTTAAAGATAAGTTTAACGTAGAATTAAAAGAGGAAGTCAGACTCATTCAATAATTATGGAAGACGCTTATATCATTACCGGAGGAAACAAAATTTCTGGAGAAATAACGTTATCTGGTTCAAAAAACGTTGCTTTGAAAACTATTATCGCTTCACTTCTTTTTAAAAACAAAGTGGTGATTCATAATGTCCCAAAAATTGGCGATATCTTAGAGCTGCTACACCTTGTTGAGAAGTTGGGAGTAACGACTACGTTTTCAGACACAAACACACTTGAGATTGATCCAACCACATTGTCAGAAAAAACAGTAGACATGCTACATGCATCAAAACTTAGAGTTTCATTCATGCTTCTAGCACCACTCATTCATGCGTTTGGAGAATGTTTTATCCCCAATCCTGGTGGATGCCGAATAGGAGCACGTCCAATCGACAGAATTATTGATGCAGCAGAGCAGATTGGAGTAAAGACAAAGTACAATCACGACACTGGTTACTACAAAGCACAGCTTACCCAAAGCGTTAAGGGATCTTATCGGTTTACGAAATCAACTCACACCGGTACAGAATTTCTGATTTTATTGGCAGTAATTGGAGATGATCAGGTGGTAATCGAAAATGCAGCGCAGGAACCCGAAATTGATGAGCTTATTCAGTTTTTAAATCAATCTGGAGCAAACATTAAAAAAGATGGCAAGACAATTATGATAGAAGGAGTAAGAGAACTCAGACAAAATGAACCACTTATGCTATCATCTGATCGAAACGAAGCGGTTACTTTTGCGGTTCTGGCAATGACTTCAGGAGGAAAGATTACCGTTGGACCGATCAACCCAAAACTATTATCGGTATTTTTTGACAAAATAAGAGAAGCAGGCGGTATGGTTGAAATAAACGGAGATAAGGTTACGTTTTCTGCACAGGACGGTCTTAAAGCAGTTGATGTCGAGACTGATATTCATCCAGGATTTATGACCGACTGGCAACCCAACTGGGCAGTATTGATGACTCAAGCCGAAGGAAAAACCACCATTCATGAGCGCGTTTTTGAGCAGAGATTTTCGTACGTAAATGAACTTAAGAAGCTTGGAGCTCAGATTGAGTTTATTGATCCACAAGTACCAAACCCAGAGACATACTACCAATTCAATTACGATCCTTCCAAAACATATAGTCAAGCAATTCAGATTAATGGAAAAACCAAACTACACGCAGGAGTTCTTAAGATGAATGATTTGCGCGCAGGAGCAACCCTTGCGATTGCTGCTCTCATTACTCAAGGGGAATCTATTCTTGAGGGAGCTACGATACTTGATCGCGGATATGAGCGTTTTGACGAGAAGATACGATCTCTTGGTGGTGCGATTAGGAAAGTGTGATGTGCTACAATTAGAACTGGAAATATGAAACAGCACGCCTATTCGATAAAAAACGCATACAAAGGAATGGTTTGGGCGTTCAGAACACAAGCAAATTATCGCATTCATTTTATCCTGTCAATTCTTTCTCTTCTCGCATGTTATTTCCTCCGTGTTTCATATAATGAATTTTTGACGATTATTCTCATTATCTTCATAGGTTTCATGGTTGAGGCATTAAATACCGCAATTGAAGAAGTTGCAAATGCTATTGATGGTAAATGGAGAGAAGATATTAAACTTGCCAAGGACGTTTCGTCTGCCGCAATGCTCATATTTTCACTTGGCGCACTCATAATCGCACTTATTATTTTTGTCCCAAAACTTTTAGCTTTTAGTTTTTAGTTGTAACTTGTATGGATACGTATCTATTCGCAACATTCATAGCATTTCTCATTAACTTCGTTCTTATCGTTCCGTTCATAAACTTTCTTTATAGACTGAAACTTCAAAGAGTAGAGCAGAAAACAAAGGACATGTTTAATAAATCCACACCGATATTTGATAAGTTTCATGGACACAAAGTAGGAGTTCCAGTGGGAGGCGGTCTTCTGGTGATCGTAACTACGGTTGTATTATTTGCCATATTTTTATTTCTATTTGTTCTATTTAATACCAAGATTCAGACTAACTTCCCTTCGATGTTTAACGAAGTCAAGATTATTTTGTTTGCTTTTTTGGGATTCTCGCTTCTTGGTGTCTACGATGATTTAAATAAAATATTCTTTTGGAAGAAGCGGCAGTTCTTCGGACTACGATTTACGCATAAGTTAGTTATTGAAGTGATCTTAGCGTTTATCGTGGCGTTTTGGATCTATAACGATCTTAAAGTCGATATTGTGCACGTTCCCTTTTTTGGAGTGTTTCATATCGGTGTTTTTTATATTATCTTTGCCGCTTTCACTATTATTTCATTCGCAAACGCAGTGAATATTACTGATGGACTCGACGGTCTGGCAACCGGAATTCTTATGATATCTTTAGCAAGTTTTTGGATCATTGCGTCTTCTGTTCTTGACGTTCCCACGTCTCTATTTATTGCGATTTGGTTGGGTGGACTTATGGCGTTTTTGTACTTTAACATATATCCTGCACGTTTATTTATGGGAGATACTGGAGCGCTTTCGTTTGGCGCGACATTTGCCACGATTGGTCTTATTCTGGGAAAACCGTTTTCACTCGTCATTATCGGAGGAATTTTTCTTATAGAGATTATTAGTTCGTTACTTCAACTCTTGAGTAAGAAGTTTTTTAAGCGAAAATTATTTCCTGTCGCTCCTTTTCATTTATTCCTCCAGTATAAAAACTGGGAAGAACCCAAGATCGTCATGAGATTGTGGCTCATCTCAATCATGTTCTCGGTCTTTGGACTCATGCTCTCCTTCCTGAAGTAAGGGATTTTGTATAAATAGGTTTTCTCCATAGAATCGAAAATTGGGGCACCTAGAAGTAGGAGCAATTTTTATTTGAGGTTCTCGGTGTAAATTATTTAATTTAAGCAGCTTTCTTATATTGCCTTCGTCAAACTTTTCTTTGGTAATAGGTAGCTGTATAAGTGCAATACCCCCATTGGGATTAAGTAGACGAAAGATTTTTCTCAGCCCAAAAACGTAAGGGATGTAGTGCTCTTCTCTAATGCTGAGATAGCCTCCAAGTGGTCTACAAAAAATAAGATCAAAATAAGGGAGTTCGGGTCTTTGTGAAGAGATCCAGTTTTGCATAAAAGACCACGTTTCATTTGCGAGAACATCTCCCGCATGAAATGATAAATTGTGAAATCTATCATGAGTTGTTTCATCTTCGACTCTTATATCATGGAGTCCAATTGAAATGCCTCCGTCAAGCTCATGAAGGTCTCTTAAGGCAGCGCCAAAACTCATAAGATCAAGCGCAAACACAGAATTATTGGCAGCTTTAAGCTCCTTAACCACCGATTCAAAAGAGTTGAAATGCGGTAATAAAAGGTCACCAAATGTAGCTTGGTAATCTCTAATATCACTACGTCTGAAGGTCCATTTTCCGTCTTCTCCGTGAGTAAGAAACTCTTTTGCGTTTCTTTTACTGGAGTCAAGCTGACCTTTAATACGGCGAGATCCCACAGAATGTTCGACAGTCATACGATATTATATCAATTTAACGTTGATGTGACAGCCTAAAGTTTAGTGCCAGAAGGCGCGTATGTGGGTGAAGACCATAGGAATTTTCGCCTTATTTGCTGCATCAGTGGAAGCTTTGTCGTTTATAGAGTCTCCTTGTTGAACAATAGCTCCGATTCCGTAC
>CAYHIW010000019.1:0-18014 GCA_964356745.1 uncultured Gammaproteobacteria bacterium
TTCATATCTTACTAGTGAAGCAAGCAAACTCAAAAAAAGAATATATATCGATAATATTAAGAACTTTCTAGCAGGAAAGCCTTCAAACAAGGTTAATTAGATCTGATTTTTGTTGGGGTGGGGGAGATTCGCTTGATTGTTTTGGCAATCCAGGTGTGGACTTGTGACCATTTATTAAGTCCAGCTTTGGGAAGTAAAATCGACTGGCCATCTTCTGATCTTCCAAAATCAATATATTCATTATCCGAGAGAACAAGATTTTTAACTTCATATTTCTCAGCCTTTTGCGCTTCGCTCAGATATTTCTTTAGTTCAGTAGGCGAAATATCGGTCTTCATATGATTGGCAAATTCGTCCATGATGGTGGGTATTTTGGGTAGAAATCCAACTGACAAGATTTTTTCTTTAATTGCATCGATAAATAGTTGTTGACGAGCTGCACGATTAAAGTCGCCACCATCTTGGTCGCTGTGACGAGATCTTACAAACTTAAGTGCTCGATCAGCATCCATGTGTTGCACTCCTATACTAAAGTCAAGTTTTTCATACCGACAGGGGAACGCAAGTTCCGGCGACTCAGTTGCAATCTTCTCAAGTTCGGGTAAATCTTTTTCTTCTTTACCGCAAAGATCTTTTTGTTTCCCATCGAGCGGATATTCATCGTCTGTGAAGGCTCTCACAACATTTATATCTACACCGCCAAGAATATTAATAGCCTGTCTAAAAGCGCTAAAGTCAATTGCAATATAGTTATCCATCTCAAGACCTGTTACTTGTTTTAAGATGCTTTTTGTGAGCTCATTTTTTGTATCAACATCAGGAAACGTTTCTGGAAAAAGTTCTGTTTGATAGACCGTGTTGATCTTAGCTCCAAACGGTGTGCCTGATTTGGTTGGAAGTTTGACCCAGATATCTCGAGGGATTGAGATGAGCGTTGCTTTATGAGTTTTAATATCAAGATGTAGAACCATCATAGTGTCTGTTAAGTATGCGCCGTCGTGCCCAGGACCTCCATATCCAAGCAACAGAATGTTGTAATCAGTTTTCAGCTTATCAGTTGTTTTACTAAAGATAATTTTCTTGGGAGTGTAGACTTTTTGGTAAAAAATAAGCGATTTGACGATAAAAAAAAGCCCCGTTGCAAGGAGCAATCCAGAACATATAATGATGATTTTACGCATACAAAAGTTTAATTATACAAATAAAACTTGACAATAATGTAATTGAAGACTACAACTTGAGATATGGCGATAGTCGAAGCGCCGATACGGCGCTCCGTTGATCAGCAAACAACCAGCGATATATCTCTCATCTGGATGGCAGGGTTTGGTATGGGACATCCCATGGATCACAAACTTGTTGCGGCCCTTTCTACTGACGATCTTTTTGGCGAAGGAAATGTCACGTTTGAATCTTCGATTGGTTCATGGGAAAAGCCCGAAGGCGACAAACATGAGCGAATCGCCACACAAATAGGAGATCTGCTGATGCAGGGTAAACGAGTCGTGTTTGTCATGCATTCTTTTGGAGGAGTTGAGGGAAGTCGCGTGGTACATCATATGTTGAAAATGTATCCAGATTTGATGGAAAGTGATCGACTTAAACAATTTCACCCTGTCTTTATAAGCACGGTAGGCACCCATGAAGGAGTAGGCACGCGAGAAAAAGCAAGGAGAGTAAAGCGATTAACAGAACCATTCAGACCTTCTGTTAGGAGCGGTCTTGATTCTATTGCGGTAGGATCACATACATTATTTGGAGATGGAGAATTTGCTCCAATGTTGCGAGGGGTATTTGATCACCGACTTACCGGGCATGATCATGAAGCGGTTACTGTTTCGTTAGAGCATCCTGCCAGTGAGGTAGATTTTACGGAAAAAGACCGTCGTCGATTAATTCATATTGACGGTAACATGGCTCAGGCCTTACAAAAAGGGGATGCTCGAGGGGTAATAGTCAATCTTTTTAAGAGAAGTCAGGTAGGAAGATCGGCAATTCTTGCAGAATATTATGGTCCTGATAATATGGAGCTTCATGCTAAGTATATGGATGCGTTACACAGAGTGCCAGGGCTTATGAGAGCATATGCGATAAGTGGGCTTGGAATTTTATCACTGGTAGGTGATATGCATAGAGAGAGTGCTCTTCGCACATTTGAAAATTTGGCACCTCATTGTGGGAAGGCCTTTGTGATCGGGCTTGAGTACGACGTCATTAAAAAGAAAGAAGATAATCGTAATCTTGCACGAAAAACAGATGCGATTATTATAAATAATCCTTTGGATAATCATCAGTCAATGATTGCGCGACCTCACAGAATTGCAGCTGCTTTTGGAATTATCAGACAAACCATTGACGATCTCGCAAGTTTAGAGAGTATTTAAATGTTGGCTTTTTTGAGGATTTTCTCGACTTCACGGTCATTAATTCGATGATGACGTCCTCGATGAGAGAGGAGGGCGCCTGAAAACGTTTTGGGAATATGCATGAGTTCGTGAACAAGTGTCATCGTTTGCCTCTCATACGGAAGTTTGTCAAAATACTTTGCATTAACCTCAATAATATAGTTAGGTTCAATTCCAGCCACTTCTTTAAAGAGTTTTGACATACCCCAGATACGTGCGTACATTCGTGAGGTTGAGTCAAAACTTCGTATACAGTGAACTTTCGAGGACTTAATGTGTTTGAATTCGAGGACTTTAATGAGTTGACCAATCCTTTTTTTAACGTCCGGAGCTTTATTATATTTCATGAGTTAAATACTTCGTCAAGTTCCCATTGAGCAAATCCCATCTTTTGCATTTTTTCTCGTGCCTTTTCTTTTGTTTGAAACATGTCGGCAAAGATATCGGCTGTTTCTCGAATGTCATAGGGAAATAAAATCCACGCATTAATATTTTCTACCCAGAAGTCTGGCGTGAATTTCGTATGGGGTTTAATATAGGGAGAGGCTGTGAGCACGTTTTTAACCGGAACACTTTTGAAATGTTCGATCGCACGTTCAAACGTCTTTCCTGTATCCGATACCTCGTCGACGATGAGAATGGATTTTCCCTCAAAACTCGTATTGGGTAGCTCGGTAATTTCGGGGACTTTAATCTGTTTTGCATTTTGATACGAGCTAATCGTCATGTGAGATATGGGAATCTTTAGGATGTCGGACATGATTCGAGAGACAATAAGCCCGCCTCTTGAGATAGCGAGAAGACGATCAACCTTAAGTTTTTTACACTTTTGCGCAAGAGATACACAGTCTTTGGCAAAGGTATCCCACGAAACTTTATGGAAGGTCAAGTCAGACATAAAATATGATATTATCATTTTTAACATGAAAAAGGTTCTCGGAATTTTTATTTTTATACTCTTTATACTTTCGCATCCTGTTTCTGCAGAACAAATTAAAGACTTTCAGTCAAACATTCTTATAAATAGGGATGGAAGCATTATTGTCGAGGAGCGAATCGTTTACGATTTTGAAAATGTCTTTCGTCATGGGATTTTTCGAAATATTCCAACTATCAAGACAAATAAAGAAGGGAAGAAGTTTGTCATGGATCTGAAAGTTCTCAAAGTTCTTGATCAGACCAATAGTGCGTATCAATTCACCACGAGCAAAAAAAACAACACGGTTTCGATACGAGTTGGCGACCCAAACATAACGATAACGGGTTTTCGTACCTACAAGATTTACTATCAAGTTGAAGGAGCGCTTACGTATTTCTCAGATCACGACGAACTGTATTGGAATGTGACCGGTAACGAGTGGGGAGTGTCGATTGCAAGCTCGTCTGCCGTCGTTGTTCTTCCTCAAGAAGTACCTGGCCCTCAACTTAAAGTAGCTTGCTTCACTGGTCGAGCGGGGAGCACAGTTCGGAACTGTGATGTGTATACTGACGGAGAAAAACTTATTTACGAAACAACAGGTCCGACGCTTGAATCGGGAGAGGGATTTACCATAGTTGCAGGATTCCCTAAAGGGATGGTTGCGGTGCTTGAACCCAAGCCAGTTTTTGAGGATACACTTTTGGGCAAACTCCTCACCGGCTTATTAGTAATTGTTCTATTGATAATTGGACTGTTTTGGTATGTGTTCTACCCGATTCGAATTATTTACAAGTGGTATAAGTATGGACGCGACCCCCACATTCTAACCGGGGCGGTTAGAAGTTGGTTTGATGCTCCTAAAACCAAAGCAGGAAGACCCTTTACGCCTGCTGAGTGTGGAGCGCTTTTGGACGAGGTTGTTGACGAACGTGATATTTCGGCGACACTTATCGATCTTGCAGTTCGCTGATTTGTGAAAATTGAGGAGCGAAAGAAAAAGGATTTTTACATTGTTAAAAAGAAAGATTTCGCAAAAAATAATCTTGAAGAACACGAAAGCTCACTTCTCACGGCACTATTTTCAAAAGGAGATGAAATTCGTATTAAAGATGCCAAATTGTACGATGAGATCGCAAAAATAAAGGATGTATTGTACGAACGCATGGTTACTAACGGACTGTTTCCCAAAAATCCCAACAAGATAAGGATATTTTATATCGTAATAGGAATGCTTGCTCTTATGTCGGCGAACCTCTTTTTATTTGTGATTTCTCTGATTTTTGGTCGCAATATGCCTCGTAAAACTCAAGCAGGGGCAGAAGCAGCGCAAGTAATAAAAGGAGTGAAGAATTTCCTCACAACGCAAGAGCGACAGTTACAATTCCAAGCCAAAGAAAAGATGATGTTCGAAAAATTATTACCCTTTGCTATTGCGTTTGGTGTTGAAAAGATCTGGGCTGAACGATTTAAGGATATTGATTTAAAATCTCCAACGTGGTATTCAAGTTACGAGTCGACACGATTCAACAGCGTTTTATTTACCAGGAGTCTCCAGTCGTCCATGTCGAGTTTCAGCAGGGCAGTGACACCGACGAGTAGTTCAACCGGTCACTCATCCGGCTTCTCAGGGGGATCATCTGGTGGAGGTGGAGGTGGAGGTGGGGGTGGCAGCTGGTAATTGTATTTTCAGCTTCAATATGATATACTACAGGCTTCTTTATGACCATAGAAATCCCAGTTTTTCATCCAAGAGAAGCGAGTGTAGTTAAAGACAGGGAACCATACGGCGTTAGCTTCTACGACTATCTTGATCAGCCACACGACGCAATTGTCGAGCCAATACAACGGGCAATTTACTTCGATCAAAATCCCGACAAAGCAGCCTTATTCGACGATGCCATTTTTCCGCTTGTTGAAAGACTTCTAAACCAACCTGGTTTTCATAATTCAAAGGACTTAATGCCAGAGATACCAAAAAAAATGGGTTGGGCAGGATTTCTGGCTGAAGTGGAATTAAAGTTGGGAGAGTTTGTTGGTGTTAAGAAGGATAATGGACATTCGCGATTGATTCGGATAAGACAAGAACCTTCTGTAAGTCAAACATATTCTACTTATGATACTTTGGGAAAAGAATTGAGCGAAGCCACTATATTGCCTGAAGAGCAAGCGGTGATAGTAGATGGTGCTAGGTTTTTGTTTTCTCCAGTTGGTTTTGAAGTTGTCAGTTATATGTTTAACAATGCAAAAGTGAGCAGAGATCAACTACGTCACGAACTTCCCCATCTTACAGACAGACAGATTCAACAAGTCTTAAGAGAGGTCAAGAAAAATTTAAAAACAATAGTACAAATTGGTGGAGTGCCAGGTAGTAAAGGTACTAATTACCATATTATTACTGGCTCGGAAGAAGTTCTTGCGGAAAGAATTGTTATAGAAGCAATAACTGAAAATGGAATAAACGCTTCGATTAAACTCGACTTATATAAGAGAGCTCTACAAGTAGTGAGCGATGGAATTGTTCAACAATTCTACTTATCCGATCAAGAAACGATACTTATGGAGTTTTTCTTAACTCATTCTGGCCCACACCAAACAAAAGAAATAGAAAAGGCCATAGAGGGTTTAGTAGATGCGAAAATAATCAGCAATCATCTAGCTAGAATCAAAGCCAAGTTAGGTAATTTTGGAGGTCTTATCGAACAAATTGGAGTAGGAAGAGGGATGGAGTTTCGTTTTAGGTCCGACAAGACCCTTCTAGAAGACATTGTTATTACAGGGGATATTTATCAGAATGGAGAAGGCACGCCACTTCGTATTCAACTTACGTCTTCAGATAGAGTGCTTCAAATTGTCAATCTGGAAACAGGGCAAAATTCTAAACATCAATTATCAAGGCGAGAATACGACATGGTTCGATTGCTCGTAGATCACGATTCAAAAGACAAACTACTTAAAAGTGAAATAGCAACACATTTTGCCGATCTTGACGAGAGTGACGTTAATAACATGTTGAGAATTTTAAGAACAAAAGGAGTAGACATATTTGATTCCATTACAGATAGTTACTACAATCGATATTCGATTGACGCTCGCAACATACAAGTTTATAAGCCTTATGAAGAGCGAAAAATAGTTAAAGGATTAAGAAATAAATTTAGAATAAATATAGAGTCTAAAGGAAGCATTCCTCTTGCGAAAGAAGCTGAATTTGAACTAGGACATCATGTCCAAAATGGATTTATCGCAAAAAAAGCTTTAGAAGAAGATGAAGATCGTTTTGGTTCTTTTGATCTAGTACTTTTTAATGGTGAATCTATTGTTAATGTCAAAAAATCAGATCTTGAGTTTCTTGTTGAATTAGGGAGTACTGCTCAGGAAATATTCGTAATGTCAAACAGGTCTCTTGCTTATCATATTATGATGAGATATTATCCAAATGCCATTAAAGATTTGGGCGACGAAGCCGGTCAAGCTGGATTAATGGCTCTTCATAGAGCTGCTAGAAAATTTGATCCAAGAAGAGGGATAAAGTTCTCAACTTATGCTACAAATTGGATACGAAATTTTATTCAACGAGAGTATGAGAGGTACGATAAGAGAGAGCATTATGAAAGAGCCACTCTTGATGCGCCCATTACCAATGATTCAACTACATCACGTCATGAATTTGTTCCAGACGAAAGCGCAGATTATGCCTTTGAGAATAAAATTACTCAAATTGCAAGCGAACAGAGAATGGAAAAACTTCACCGCATGTTTAATGAGGTGGAATTAACCGATGAAGAAACAAGCTGTCTTATTCAACGAGGAATACAGGAGAAGGACTTTTATGAAATAGGAGCAGATCACGGATTCAGCAGAGGAACCGCTGAGAACAGGTTTTATAGCGCCATTACTAAGTTTACGCAAAGATTTAGTAGGCAAGAAGTGCTGGAAGTATTAGAGATGATGTGATCTTAGCTTTTTGAATTTTTTGAACAATCCTGAAGAAACTCTTCATATTTACGATCAAGGGCGATATGTTTAAGATAGCCCGTACGAGGAAGCATGCGGCTAATTTCTCTAGCCTCAGGCGATCTAAAAGATATTCCAAAAGAATGGCGATGTCCCTGTGGTCGAGTATCAAACGGACCTCTCATATGTGGCTTTTCTCCTCCTCTTTTTTCCATAGTATATTATATCATACAGTCTTATACTATAGGATTATATAAGTGAGTGTAACTTCTTACGAAGTGAAGTGATAATAATTGTATAATATAACTTCGAGCGCTTATAGCTTAATCGGATAGAGCAAAGGCTTGCGGAGCCTTAGATCCCCGTTCGATTCGGGGTAGGCGCACCAAGGGGGTGTAGTTCAATGGTAGAATAGAGGTCTCCAAAACCTTTGATGGGGGTCCGATTCCCTCCACCCCTGCTGCGCTATTTCTCAATCATCATTTTTATATTATTCAACTCTCCAGCACTTACGGGAATCTCGAAAAAATCTATTTCTTCTATATTTAAAATATCGTTCAAATTACGTTTGGTATCTTTTGACATTTTAGGAACAACAAAACAAAGTCTTGATTGTCCTAAGATATGCGGGTGATTTTGTCTATTTCTCAAGAACCAATTATATTTGTGCGTGTAATTTGAAATTTTGATATTACGCGTGTATTCATATACTACAATTGGTAATGACGATTCTCCGTCATCTGAAATTTCAAGTAGTAACCCATCAGGTACACTAACACTCTCCAGAGTGGATGTAAATGCATGATCGTGTATTTCCACATTTGGATAAAGATAGTCATGATAATAAGTCAATGTTTCTTGGGGTGTTAAGAATATTTCATTCGTTGGAAGATTATTTAGTGGTCCAAATCTAAGAAAATAATAAGCAAAAGCTTCGTAAATGCCACCCGCTAAATTTTCACCTATAGAATTTTTATCTGGACCAGTTTTTAGTTCTCGATATGATTTTACACGGTCACGAAGCTGGTCAAAAGCCACGCTATGACTAAATGAAAACGCAATATCAGAAAGTTCTTGTTTCGCTGGCATACTGAAAACGCCTATTATAGCAAGATTTCACATAGACGCATCTAATTAGCTACAATAAGTAGTATGAAAATTACAAAGACTACGGCGTCTTTAATTTTATTTATTCTTGTTTTTATCGCGTACGCAAACTCATTAGATGGAGAGTTTGTATTGGATGACATTGACACCATCGTGAACAATGTTCAGAATGGCAGTTTAGAATGGTTATTTACCAGTCCCGCTCACTTTCTACTTCATGTAACTTATTACTTTCCCAGATTTATATCTTACTCCTTAGGAGGTCAAACGCCATTCTTTTACCATATATTTAATTTAGCATTTCATTTAGGAACAGTTTTCGTCTTATACTTATTGCTTTTGCGTATGTGGAATGAAAGACATGCGTTTATGGCTTCAGCTTTGTACGCTGTACACCCTATCTTAACCGAGTCGGTTGCGTACGTCTCGGCTTTTATTTACCCACAATACGCATTTTTTGTCATAGGTTCTTTATATACATACATGCTTTCGTCAAAGAAGAAAGTATATTATTGGCTTTCACTTGTTCTTTTTGCCATGTCTTTAACAAGTCATCTTCTTGCGGCAGTACTACCGATATTGCTTTGTCTTTACGAACTGTCTTTTGGCTCCATTAAAAATAATTGGAAGCGCATTATTCCTTATTTTGTAATAACAGCAGTAGTTGGAGGATTAATTATGACCGTTCCATCACCTGCAACAAACTCGTTAGTGGAACGACCTCCCAAAGATAACAGTCAACACAACCCCTTTATTAAAGTCCCTTATATTACCTCATCTTACCTTCGGTTTATTGTCTGGCCAGATAAGTTAACCATCTATCATAAGGCAGAACTTCCATCAAACCGCGAGATAGCCCTGAGTTGGTTACTGTTTTCGAGTTTTTTGGCAATAATCGTATGGTCTTATAAAAAGCATAAGAATATGTTCTTTTGGTTGATGTTTTTTTGTATATCTATCTCCCCAATTCTATTGCCAACTCAACGCTTATGGTTTGCCGAACGATACGTGTATCTTGGTACGATCGGTGTTGTCTGTGCGGTAACGTATGGATTGTACCAATTAAGAAAATTTGGAAAATTAAGAAAATTCATTGACGTCCTTTTTGTTTTTCTTATCATTGCTCTCATGATACGAACGATTGTGCGGAATAACGACTGGAATTCTGCTGAAAACTTTGCCTACGCAACCGTAAAAGTTTCTCCTTACAGCTCGCGTGCATATATGAATTTAGGTTCTTATTATCTGGAGAAAAATGAACCAGCAAAAGCTCTGATTGAATACAAAAAATCGATTGAAGTTGGTCCTAAAGTAATTCCGGGCTATCTCAATGTAGGATATCGTTATTTGGCATTAAAAAACTACGATCAAGCCATCGCATATTTTAAAAAAGGAGTTGAACTAGATCCGACCATCTGGCACTCGCACTACGCACTCTCTCTTGCTTATTATAGAAGTGGAGCAAGAGAGAAAGCTATTATCGAGCTCAAAAAAGCAATTGAACTTAACACTCAGAAAACCAAAATGAAAGAAATGCAAGACGCCCTTAAGCAGATTACGACTCAGCCCGATTCTGATCAATAAGTTATAATAAATATGTGACTTGCATCATCTATGCACGATTAACTGGCCGATAAGCTGCTAGTAAAGTCTAAAAATTAAACGATGCTATCTCATCTTTATCCAAAAACTCCAAAGTTAATGAGGTTTTGGTAAAATGTAACATTAGATATGAAAGAACGAAGAAGTCGTGCGCCTTCTCTTTATCAGCAATTTTTAGACGAAATATTTAAAAATCCCAACGCAATTGTAGAACGCTCCTCAAAACTTTATGATGTCAAAGATCCTCATCACTCGATCCCGAGATTAGGTCGCCTCATCATAACGCATAAGAAAATCCCCGTTGTCTATCTGAGCCATCAGAGTCACGCAGATGCGCTTGTTGTGGGTAGAATTACAGATAAATTAAGAAGAGCTTCAAGAATGAATGGTCAGGACAATCTACGGGGGTTGTATTTGCCAATGGCATCGAGCGTGGTAACAGGTGATCAGTCACCAGAGGTAGCCGATCTCTATCGATTATTTACTCCAGTTCTTGAAGAAAAAGGACTGTATTTAAAATCAGTTATTCGAGAACAAGATAGAAAGCGTTATGATCACCAAGGTCAGTCTCACCAAGCCATGAAAGAATTACTTGAAGCTCCAAATCAGGGATTTGGAATCGCCATTTTTCCTGAGGGTACCGTAGAGGGCGGACGGACTACATTAGATGAAGTCAACGGTCTTCAACCAATCCAAGAGAACACCTTAATGCACAGATTCATAAGAAAATATCCCGATAGAGTGGTGCTTCTTCCAGTGGCTATTGATGGCGGATATAAAATAGTCGATCCCAATACGTATCGTCCAACAGAAGAAGCGATGAGGCAAGTGCTGGAAGGCGATTCGTCTCAAATTCAACCAATTGCAACGGCCACTATAGGAGATCTTGTTTCTGTCTCAGAACGAAATATTGAAGAATGCACTGATAGTACATTTCTCATGGGCCGACTAGCAGAGTTGCTGCCAAGTTAAATCTACGTTTTTTCCTCAAGTTCTTTGATTAGTTTTTGAATAGAGGAACTAATGGAAATTTCAGAATATTTGTTCACAATTTCCAAAATGTGAGGATTTGAGATTTTTCTACCTCGCACCGATATTTGAAGTAATCCTACAAGAAATTCCCACCTTCGTTTACTTTCAGGATTTTTCTTTACGGAGATATTTCCTTTTGCATTTTCTAACATTTCAACTCGGTGTTGATATGTTGCAAGATTGGTTCTAAGAATGTCATCATCAAGTTGTTCTACCTTGGGAATAAAGCCAAAAGATTCATACAAAAGCGCCGTAAAGAGTTTGCGCGTCCTTGAGAGCATGCTTCCGGAGTAAGGGTCATATTCAGGTACCGCAATTCCTTCGGATTCTGCTTTGGCACGGGCAATGCTTGGTAGAAGACAGCTTAAGGCAGTTGCTGGTTTGTGTCTATCAAAAAGCTGGAGCATTTCTTTCTTGCGATCAGCATACACATCAATAAGTTGACCATCCTTGGATTTTAAGTGGGGTTTCTGGCGAGCGCGAATACCGTCCAACAAATCAAGCGAGTAGCCAAATAATACCAAGTAATATCCGTGTACTTTAGTCAGAATATTGTTTTTAGAATTCAATTTAACAAGCCCCGTTTGAACAAGAGAGAGTCCTTTGAGTGAAATTTCATCCGCAGTGAGATTGGGATAAAAAAGACGATCTATCACAAATTCGAACGGTTTTAAAAGTAATCTGAATGGACTATTTCGGGTTGAAGATTTTACTCTAAAAAAATCTCTTATGATTCGATTAATGCTTCGTGGAACACTTCCTTCGAGAATAACAACTTCTTTTTTATCTTTAAGCATAATGCGTGCATGGGGCGTGGGAGAGACGGCAAATCGTCCGATATTGGCACTCCCATATTTCATCGTTAGCATCTCAATATCAATTGATGCATCGCCAAATAAGAGAAGAGCGCGAGCATGTTCGAACTTGGATTTGAGATATAATGCGGCATTTTCTTTGCCGGAAGTTGCAGGAAGAATCATAATATATCCAGAGAACACTTCGTCATTATTTGGTAGAAGGAGCTGTTCGGTAAGAAGTGTTTTGACCTGTGAGCCTAAAAATGACTGGATGGAGTCTCTCAGTTCACGAACTTTAGATATAGCCACGCTGTAGACCGGAACAAGAATAGCGTTAGTATTTGGAAACGGAAACGTATGATGATTGTGCGAATGAAGGAAGGGTGCTAGTTTTTGTTGAAGCGCATGCTTATCCCATCCGGTATTGCGCATATTCTTTTCCCATTCCATATCTTGTTCATACGCTCCATTATTGTTTCTGTGCCGTATCTCCGAGCCTGCAGCAACCACCACGACATCTGGTTTGGAAACTCCTACAAAATACGCCTGAAATTTAGTCCAAAAGTCCCATTTCGCACGTCCTGTAATAAGAATGACCTTTCCCTTTTTACGCCGAATGAGAGCGAATGTTCTCCGATTATAAAAGACAGCGTAGAACGCACGAAAATCAGGATCAAAAAGTGTGCCGTCGAGGTCGAAAAAGAAAAGAGTTTGCTCGCTCATTACTGTCTTAGTTTGACGAAAAAATTAAATAATGCAAGAATGCCCTTCCCGATAAAACCTTTACCATGAGCAAGCGGAGTGCCGATTGTTTTCCAGTAAATATAAGTAATAAATCGCTTCATTTTTACAGATGGAAGAGTACTTTTACCAAGTTGATCGATGTAATCTTGCCAAGATCCGTAATAATCCGATGAAAAATAGTCAATATCAACTTTTTTCCCTGCCTCTTTTATATCGTCAACAATTTTATTAAGATAAATAAGTTTCTCGACGTCTTTAGGTTTTATTCCGCTTGGGACTCGGAATTGATACGCGAAGTAGTCTGCAATGGGATTGCGCGTTGTGTATGTTATTCCGTTTTCCAAAGTCACCGTCCATGCTTCAAGAGACTCCCAGGATATTTTTTGTTGTACCCGATCAAACATAAGATAGGGTTCATTGAGTTTTTTTTGAACACCTATGACCGTAACGTACTGAAGAAATTGCTTGGGGCTTTTATCAAAATAAAACGCTCCTTCAAACGAAATCGGAGGAGTAAGACCGGTACGAATTCGAATATCACGCTTCATTTCTGTAACAAACGTCTTGAGGTTCTCAACTTTTGCGCGGTCATCTCTAAAAAAGATCAAATCAATGTCTTTGACCGTTTTGTCGGGTCGTAGAAGTCGAAGTGGAGTATGGTTGGAGAGAATTATATTTCTTTTTTTTATATTTATCTTCCATTTTGTTTCTTCGTTCAAGAGTCCTCCGTAAGAGACTCCTCCAACAAAGCGGTGATTGAGCTTGTGTTTTGAGCAGAATTCTTCTATTCGGGCGATCATTTCGTACATGAGGCGTTCCATAGTGCTATACTTATTCTATCACGTATGGCTTCAATTGTTTTTCTACATGGACTCGCTGGCTCTCGTCACCAGTTTGACTATATCGCAGATAAATTCCCAAACGCTGTTGTTTTTGACCTTCCCGGTTTTGGTGACGCGGTGAATACTTTACCCAAACACAGTTCCGAACTGTGTTACAGTTCGGAACTGTACGTGGAATGGTTGAGAGGTAAGATTCAAAAGCCTTCGATCATCGTGGGGTATTCTATGGGAGCGATAATTGCTAAAGATTTTGCGCTGCGCTATCCAGAGCTCGTTACAAAGCTCCTTTTGATTGCATATCCATTACAACGTGATACCTTATCACTTCGAAGGACTTTTTTTGGAGCTTCTTGGCTAAATAGGCTTTATATTGATAAATCGTGGCTTGCAAAATTTATGTGTAAAACAATTTGTGAGCCAGGGATTGTTCCTCGATTTTTCATCTATCCGTTTGCTCGGATTTTCACACCTAAATATTTTCTTGTAGTGAGTGATTATTTCAGACACACCTATCGCAGTGTCTCAAGCGCCATGCACGACACCCTTCTTAAAGACGATCCTCAAACTTTGCGGAAAGTTAAAGCAAAAATAGTGCTTATTATGGGAGATAAAGACAGATATGTTGATCATTCTTTAGTCAATGACTTTCGTCATCATATCATAAAGAATATGGATCATCTTATGTTTGATCATGAGAAGGAAATTGTAGAGGCGCTTAAGAAAGAGTTGTAAACCCTATAGTACTATTGATTTCAATAGAACGCTTTGATATAATTACCTCCATATGTCAAGAGAGAGAAATACTTCTTCTAGAGTCGCTGGTTTAATGTTTATGGCGGGTATTGGATTAGGTGCTGGTACGGTCCCTAATACGCTATCTGATGGACGAGCTATTGATAGAGCTGGAGCTGCGTATGCCAAATCTCACGATCACCCAACAGTTGATCAATTAGATGCTGCAAAAAAAACAAAAAAAGATTACAGCAAAGACATCGGTGAAATAATGGAAGAGGGTCGTTTTGAAGACGTAATTGAACACATGCAAGAAGACGACAGGATTCTCATCATTAATAAGGCTCAAGATGTAATTGATGCTGAAAAATCATATCAAAAAGGACTTGATAGGGCAGAAGAGGTGGTAGTTTCAGATTTTAAACGTGATGTTAATAAGGGAGGTGCATTTATCGCTGGTGTATTAACTGGAACGTCAATAGTTGCGGCTGGGTTGAGTAGAGTAAAAAGAAAAAATAGAAATAAAATGCCAAAATTATCCAAAATTAAACACGAAGCTTTTTTTGATCAAGACGCGCTTGAAAAACCTACTCCCGTAGGTGCAAACCGCTAAATCCTACTTGTTTCTTTCATTTTTGATAAAAAGAAGTGTGCCGATCGAAGAAAAGACCGCAAACACTACTCCAATAATTATCAAATTCACAAACGGATTAAGGATCACGATCTTTGCATATTCCGGCTTTCCCCAGTAATAGACACCCCGTAGTAAATCAACTCCGTAGGTCATAGGTGTGATTCTTGAAAGAACGAAAAGTATCGGTGGAAGTTCTTTGATTGGTGAAAAGACGCCTGATAAGAAAAATTGCGGGAAGATGAGAAAGGGAAATAGTTGATTAGCCGCTGTTTGATTAGATAGATTGGATAAAACAATAAGTCCAAAAGCTCCTCCGAGCATACAGACAACAAGAGTAAAGGGAATGAGTTTGGCAAGGTCAAGAAACGTAATAGGAACTCGGGCGATTATGGCAAATAAGATAATGCCAACCGTTTGTGTGAGGGCAACGAGTGATTCACCCAATAATTTCCCAATTACAATTGAGTAGCGTGAGATAGGGGAGACAAACATTTCCTGGCTGAAGTCGGTCTCACGGTCTTTAACGAGCGAGATAATTCCTGAAGCGGTTGACTGAAAAAGCGTCTGTCCAAGAACGCCAATAAAGACGAACGTGAGAAAATTGTATCCAACTTGTTTACCTAAATTTGCCTGAAGACTTCCACCCAAGACTCCAATGAAGATGATGGGGAACATGAAGGTGGCGAAGATGCGTGCGCGATCACGAATGAGCTTCGTAAAGTCCCGTGCCGCAATCGTAAAAATAGCATTAATTTCGTGTTTAATTTTCATTATTATTTTGTTCTATGAGTTCGACGTATGCTTCTTCGAGCGTTGGAACGTGTAACTTCACATACGTTAATGGCGTATCAATTGCTTTTATGACTTGTTGGACGTTTCCGCTTTCCAAGTTTATCTTAAATTTTTCTTTTTCTTCAAATAAGAAATGATGCTTCTTGAGTTCTTGTCGAAGTTTGGTTTTGTCTTTTGCATCAATGAGCAGATATTCATCAACAAGGTCCTTCTTAATTTTCCCCGGTGTTCCAAGCGTAATTATTTTTCCATTATTAATGACGCAGACCATCTCGGAGTTTTCTGCTTCGTCCAAATAATGAGTGGTGAGAAAAATGGTAGTTTTTTTCTCTCTTCGTACCTCAGTTAAGTACTCCCATAGATTTTTGCGGCTTATCGGATCAAGACCTGATGTGGGTTCATCCAAAAAGAGTACTTTTGGCTCATGAATGAAACTTCGGATGATCTCAAGCTTACGTTTCATCCCTCCTGAATATGTTTTGATTGGACGAAAAAGGTCGTTTTTGATTTCCAAAAGTTCTGCAAGTTGATACACACGATCTTTATAAGCTTTTGGCATGAGAGAAAAAAACGGACGGAAAGGGTAGAGGCCGTATAAAACTGCGTGAAAGCGAATGTTTTCTTCAGCGGTAAGATTCTCATCGAGACTGGGTTGTTGAAAAATAACACCAATGTTTCGACGTACTTTTGAAGGATTTTTATCAAGATCGTATCCTGCGATAGTAACAGAGCCTGATGTTTTGGCAAGTGTCGTTGTTAAGATGTTGATCGTGGTCGTTTTGCCTGCGCCGTTTGGTCCAAGAAGTGAGAAGAACTGACCTGCGGGTATTGAAAAAGAGATATGATCAACTGCATTTACTTTCGCTTTCTTATATCTTTTGACCAAATCTTTAACTTCAATCATCCTCTCATTGTACAACAATGGGGTATTTAGTATTTGGTATTTGGTATCTAGTATTTAGGAAAGGATACTGATAATTTTATTGAGCATTTTTATAATACTAACTGACGTAGCTGCTAAGTGCTCAAATTTACTTTTTTCTAGGTATTCAAGATCTTTAGATAATAACATTTGATTTTGTAATTCAGTTACAGAGCCTTTAGCGATGTAGTAAAACTGGATTTTTTCTTTCTTACTTCTTCTTCCAAATCCTTCAGCAATATTGCTTGTAATCGAAAGAGCGGATCTTCGCATTTGCGAGGTTAATCCAAACTTTTCTTTTACTGGAAATAATTCTGTAGTTTTATAGATCTCAATTACAAGAAGGTGAGCGAGTTTCCAAACTTCAAGTTGAGTAAACGATTGAATTTTTGTGTTCATCCCAAATACTACATACTAAATACCAAATACCATGTTGGTCAATGGACTATATGCTACAAAATGAGTAGATTGGATTATTTAAACAGTCTATAAAAGTTGTTATCGGAGATTCTGTTCTTCAGCGTAGGCGTTCTGCTCTTGTTGAGCCTGTTGTTGAATTGCTCCTTGATTAAGGACGATGAAGAGGGCGCTTCCTAAAGCAAGCAGAGTAAGTAGGAGTCCTGCAAGTACGGTTTGATTTTTTGCTCCCATATAGACCAATAGTAGTATTAATAGAAATTAATGTCAAGACACGTCTTTATTTACAGATGTTGCTGATGCATTTTGTTCCACCAGTGCATGCATAATTTGAAGGTTTGCAACATACGAGTCCGGCTTTACCACATGCAATGCGAATGATGCGCTTAGCACTTCGCGGACCAGTTTGGCTGCAGCTATTTACTCCCGCAACAGTCCAGTGATACGTCCTACCAGATGTGAAATTATATTGAGTTGAAAGAGCACCTATTGATACGCACTCTTCACCCGTTGTGTCTTTACCCTGAGGACTATTACAAACTGACGCAGGCAACGTTGCGGTTGTGAGGTCATCCATCTGGAAGGAATACTTAACTGCATTTGTTACCGCGCTCCACGCTACAGATTTTATTCCACCTGTTGAGAAGAAATTGGCTGTTTTATTTGCTGGAGTTTTCGTTACTGCTAAACATACAGGTGTTGGTGTTGCAGTAGGAGGTATGGGTGTAGGCGTAGCTGTAGGAGCGGTAGTGGGAATTGTTACAAGATGTGACGCGATCACATCAAACATTGTCTGATCGCTCACTGGACCATATTTTACGCCACCGTCTGGAGTGAGCGTGCGCATAACCGAGGAATTGTCGGATGGTCGGTACATATTTGAGTATCCGCAGACCAAGAAACATCCAGTGCCCGCGGTACCATTCCATTTACAGGGATTCGTCATTGAACAGTTGGGAAAGTTGGGGTCTGTTTGGGTTGTGACTCCAAAATCATATTCATCACCTAAGTATCCAACAGAATGTCCCATCTCGTGAATCATAACCTGTTTTGCTTGGTCGTTCATGTTATTGTACGTTACTGCTGCTGTTCCAAGGTATCCGGCACCACCATAC
>CAYHIW010000020.1:0-17951 GCA_964356745.1 uncultured Gammaproteobacteria bacterium
AGGTCCAATGCGTGAAATTAAAATGGCACAGACTTTGGAGGAGTGTCGGAAAATGGAAATTAAGGTGCTCCCCCCCGATATTAATAAATCTGATTTTAATTTCAAGATAGAGGATGGCAGCAGTATTCGATTTGGACTTTCAGCAATCAAAAACGTAGGGCAAGCTGCCATTGAAAGCGTAATTCAAGCAAGAGAAGGCGGAGGATCGTTTAAGGGTTTCAAAGAGTTTCTCTATCGCGTTGAGCTTCGTAAAGTAAACAAGAAAACAGTAGAAAGTCTTATCAAAGCAGATGCGTTTTATCAGTTTGGTAACAGGGCAACTCTTCTTACGAGCTATCCTGTCCTTGTTAAGGAAGTTTCAGACATGAAGGCGGCGTCAGAAAATGGCCAGTTTGGTTTGTTTGGTGGCGGCAGTAAAGAAGAACAACTAAGAGACACATTTGAGAAATTGACAGAGTTTGATGAGGACTTATTATTTTCAATGGAAAAGGAAGTAATTGGTTTTCTTATCAATAAAAATCCTCTTCTCAAATTTAAGAACCTTATTGCTGAACGCGCAACAAAACTTATTGGAGAAGTTACCAATGAAGATTTAAATAAAGCTATTATTCTTGTAGGAATTGTAAGTGGTAAAAAACTTATAAAAACAAAAAGAGATAATAGCGAGATGGCCTTTATCACGTTATTTGACGAATCAGGGTCGATTGAGTGCGTTGTATTCCCAAGCCTTTATAAAAAATTTGCACCGATTCTTGCCATCAATCAGGTGTTGATCTGCAAGGGCAAGGTGACGGAAAAAGAAGATCGCTTATCATACATTATAGAAGCAATCCAAAAGCTAAGTTGACAGAGAAGTTATTTAATTGCTACAATATATGCGAAATGATTTGAACGTAGGGATCTATCTGATAATTCCGATTCTTCTTGGAATACTGATAGGGCTAAAGCTAGACATGGTGCTGAAAACAAAGCCATTATTTGTTATAAGTGGCGTTGTTTTGGGAACCATTAGTACATTTTACAATCTTTATAAACTAACAAAACAAACGAAATAATGGAACACACGAAAGAAGCAATTGCTGGTCCTCACATTAATATTCGCGCAGATGTCATTTTCAATTTTCTGGGAGTAAGCATAACAAACTCGCTGCTTCTATCCGCATTTGTTTTCTTATTTTTTGGAGTCCTTCTAGTTCTATTTAACAGAGAATTAACAAAAAAAAATAAATCGGGTTTTTATTACTTCATGCTTTTTGTAATTCGATCTGTTTACGACCTTTTTCACTCAATCTTAGGAGATAGCATTCGTTATCTTTTTCCCCTTGTTGGAGGATTTTTCTTTTATATTCTTCTCCAAAATTGGTTTGGGCTTTTGCCTGGGGTTGGCAGTGTTCTTTACCAAGGAGTGCCCCTGTTAAGGGGAAATAATGCTGATCTTAACGCAACATTGTCTCTTGCTATAATTTCGGTGGTAACCATTCAGTATCTTGGAATAAAACATCAAGGTTTTAAGGGATACATAACTAAGTTTATAAATTTCTCAAGCCCTGTAGCATTTTTTACCGGAATTCTAGAGATTATTTCTGAATTTTCAAGAATAGTTTCCTTTTCATTTAGGTTATTTGGAAATATTTTTGCAGGAGAAGTTCTTTTAGCGGTTGTTGGATTTCTTATACCAGCATTTGCTTCATTTCCATTTTTAGTACTAGAGGTGTTTACCGGACTTATTCAAGCCGTAGTGTTTTCTGTACTGTCAGCAGTACTTTTCAAGTTAGCAATGGATACAAGTCATCATTAAGGATTGAGTTATACGTTATAATTTAAATAGGAAGGAGGAAATTATATGTCATCAGAAGCAGCACAACTTATTGGTACGGCGCTCGCGATAGGTTTAGGAGCTCTCGGACCTGGAATTGGTATAGGTATTATCGGAGGTAAGGCAATCGAAGCTCTTGGTCGCAATCCAGAGGCAGAAGGCTCGATTAGAGCAACAATGATTTTGGCAATTGCATTTGCCGAAGGAGTTGCAATTTTTGCTTTGGTAATCTCATTAATTATTAAATTTGCGTAATTTTCATGGAGAAACTAGGTATTGACCCAAAATTATTAATAGCACAGTTTTTAAACTTTGCACTTTTTTTCATATTGTTTAAGAAGTTTTTAGCAAAACCGTTTGCACGGTTTATTGATGAAGAAAAGCAGAAAGAAAAAGAAAAAGAAAAGGCATATTCTAAATCAAAATCTCTTGAAGAGGAGTTGCAAAAAAAGGAGTCAGAGATGAAGATTTCTTTGAAGAAAGAATCAGACAAACTTCTAACCGAAGCAAAATCAGAAGCTGAGCTTTTGAGAAAGAATCTTATTGAGGAAGCTCAAAAAGAAGCAGCGTCCATTCAGACCAAAGCTAAGCGTGAAATGGAAAAAGAAAAGGACGAGATCATTCAAGAGGCAAAAGAAAGAATTTCAAATGTGAGTATTCATATTGTGAATAAGGCACTTGAGGAGGTTCTTGACGAACGAATGAAGAAAGAGATTACTAAAGCGATTATTAGTCATTCTGAAAAAAAAGGTTTATCAGTATGAAGTTGACATCAAGACTAAAAGAAGATATTAAGAAGTATATTCTTCAGAGGCAAAAAGCACAAAGAGACAAGGTCAAAATAATTGCCGCATACAAACTTTCACAAGATGAAATTGACAGCTTAAAGAAGAGTTTCGCTTCTTTTATCTCAAGCGAACCTGAAGTTGTTATTGATCCTCAGATATTAGCAGGTGTCATTTTGAGAAAGGGTAGTAAAGTTATCGATCTATCACTTACGGGGAAAATTAATAAATTACAGAACGTTTTACATGAGATCGCTTGATCAGTACATAAAACAAATTGAAAAGGAAATTTCTGGATCTTCATTGACTTCAAAATCAAAGGAAATTGGTACAGTTCTTGAAGTTAAAGACGGTGTCGCAATACTTGAAGGCTTAGATAACGCTTTTTACGGAGAAATTGTAGAGTTCAAAAACGGCATCAAAGGCTTCATAATCGATTTAATGGAGGACAGCGTTGGTGTTGTAGTCTTAGGCGACTACCTCACTATTACTGCAGGAATGAGCGTAACCGGGACAGGGTTTATACTATCTCTTCCCGTATCGGAACAACTTCTAGGAAGAGTCGTTGACTCTCTTGGGCAACCGCAAGATGCAGGACCAAAACTTAGAACAACCACCTATTATCCCATTGAACGAATAGCAGCAGGTGTTATCTATAGATACCCCGTTAACGTCCCTCTTCAGACGGGTATAAAGGCAATCGACTCGTTAATACCGATAGGACGAGGACAACGACAACTCATTATTGGAGATAGAGTTACTGGAAAAACGACCATTGCCATCGATACGATCATTAATCAGAAAGGTCAAAATGTTATCTGTGTTTATTGTGCTATCGGACAAAAAAATTCAACTGTTGCGAACGTAATTGACACTTTGAAAAGCAATGACGCTATGGATTATACCATTGTCGTTAATGCCCCAGCAGCAGACCCCGTGGCAATGCAATATCTGGCTCCTTATTCTGCGACCGCTATTGCAGAGTATTTTTTGGACCAAGGAAAGGATGTTTTGGTAGTCTATGACGATCTTACTAAACATTCTTGGGCGTATCGTCAAATTTCCCTTATTTTAAGAAGACCTGCTGGACGTGAGGCATACCCGGGAGATATTTTTTATCTTCATTCACGACTTTTGGAGAGATCTTGTCGAATTGATAAACAGTTTGGTGGAGGTTCGATTACCGCTCTCCCTATTGTTGAAACTCTCGAAGGAGACGTTTCAGGCTATATTCCAACAAATATTATTTCCATTACCGATGGTCAAATATTTCTTGAAACAGAGCTCTTTAATAACGGTATAAGACCAGCAATTAACGTAGGTATCTCGGTTTCGCGTGTAGGTGGAAATGCCCAAACGAAAGCAATGAAACAGGTCGCAGGAAAACTAAAATTAGATCTGGCGCAATATCGAGAGCTTGCAGCGTTTTCACAGTTTGAATCGGAGCTTGATAGCGAAACAAAGCAACTTCTCAACAGAGGTTCACGAGTAACTCAAATTCTAAAGCAGAAGAAGCAAAATGTATATTTACTTGGTGAGGAAGTTGCGGTCCTATGGGCTGCAACTAAAGGTTATCTTGATGAAATTCCGGTAGCCAAGATAGATCTCTTTGAAGCCAAACTCATTCAAACACTACGATTGAAAGGGAAAGACATCGTCAAAAAAATTACAACGAGCAAACTACTGGATGAAGAATCTGAAAAACAACTCGAAAAAATAGTTAAAAACACTGTTTCGTTCCTATGAACATACGTATTGTCGCAAAAAAAATCAAATCAGTTTCGAGCGTAAAGAAAATTACCAACGCAATGCAACTGGTATCAGCTGTCAAGATGAAAAAGGCTCAACAAATCGCCATAGAGGGAAAACCTTATCAAACAATTATCCAACAAGCAATTAAAAAATTGCTTTCTACTTCTGAAATACAAGAATCTCCGTATGTTAAAACAAATGAGTCAGCCTCAGAAAAAGAACTAACAATACTTATTACGTCAAATAAGGGGCTGTGTGGTTCATTTAACGTAAACCTTTTACGATTCCTTATGAAGGAGATGACTATTAAGCAGAATGATTTTATTACGTTAGGAAAAAAAGGGGCGGTTCTCATCAATATTATGGGAGGAACTATTCTTGCAGATTACTCAGATAGTCAACCAACGGAAGCAGTAGATGCGGTGTTTGATCAAGCTTCTGCCCTATTTCTTGAAGGAAAATACAAGAAAATTCATGTAGTTTACAATAGTTTTGTATCTTCTTTACGATATGATCCAACAAGAGAAACAATTCTACCTCTTATCATTGATACGACAACAGAGCCAGTCCAAAATAGCAACGAAGACTATCTATTAGAGCCAAAGAACGAAGATCTCATAAAAGCACTGCTCAAAGACTATATTTTAGAAAAAATAAGGTTTAGCGTTCTGGAAAGTGAAGCTTGCGAACATTCTGCCCGCATGATTGCCATGAAAAACGCAACGGATAATGCAACGGATGTTATCTATAATTTGACGTTACTCCGAAATAAGTTGAGACAGCAGAAGATTACCTATGAATTATTAGACATGATTACTGCAAAAGAATCTGTCGAAACCAATTAATAAATATGAACGAAGGAAAAATACTATCAGTCAGAGGGGTTGTTATAGATGTAGAGTTTCCAGAAGACAAAACACCCAAAATCTATGATGCTCTACGTGTCAAAAAAACAGTAGGAAAAAAAACCGAGACATTAATTTTGGAAGTTCAAGCAATATTAAACAGTGGCTTAGTGAGAGCAGTTGCGATGGGAGATGTTTTTGGTCTCAAAAGAGGTTCTCTCGTTGAAAATACCGGTAAATCTATTGAAGTTCCTGTTGGTGAAGAAACACTTGGAAGAATATTTAATGTCCTTGGAGAGCCAATTGACCAGGAAAAGAAAAATGTGTTTCCACACAGATCAAGCATACATAAAAGCGCTCCGCCACTTGCTGATCAAGAAGTTCAGAAGAAGATTTTTGAAACAGGAATAAAGGTAATTGATTTAATAGCACCCTTCATTAAAGGAGGAAAAGTTGCTGTCTTTGGAGGTGCAGGAGTTGGTAAAACAGTTCTTATTCAAGAACTCATTCATAATGTTGCCAATAAACACAAAGGAGTCTCGGTATTTACCGGTGTAGGTGAGAGAACCCGAGAAGGAAATGATTTATGGAGAGAGATGAAGGAGTCTAAGGTGCTTGAAAAAACCGCTCTGATATTTGGACAGATGAACGAACCGCCTGGAAACAGACTTCGTGTGGCACTAGCGGGTGTAACTATGGCTGAATACTTTAGAGATACCAAAAATATGGACGTTCTGCTTTTTATCGATAATATTTTTAGATTTGCTCAAGCAGGATCCGAGGTATCTGCGCTTCTTGGTCGAATTCCATCAGCTGTGGGATATCAACCTACCTTAGCATCTGAATTGTCAGCTTTACAAGAGAGAATAACCTCAACTCAAAAAGGATCAATCACCTCAATTCAAGCAGTCTTTGTTCCTGCGGATGATTATACCGATCCTGCGCCAGTTGCAACGTTCTCACACCTTGACGCGTCCTTAGCGCTTGAAAGATCACTATCGGAACAAGGGTTATACCCTGCAATTGATCCACTAACTTCTTCTTCCAATGCGCTTGACCCATCTGTTGTAGGAGAAGAACATTATGAAGTTGCTCGGGGTGTTATAAAGACACTTCAACGTTATAAAGATCTGCAAGATATTATCGCCATTCTTGGCATGGAAGAATTATCAGAAGATGACAAGGTCATTGTTTCTCGAGCGCGAAAAGTTCAAAGATTTCTTACCCAGCCCATGTCAGTTGCAGAAGCATTTACAGGGATTCCTGGAAAATATGTGCCAGCTGAAGAAACAGTTCGAGGATTCAAGGAAATTCTAGACGGAAAACACGACGCAAAATCGGAAATGATGTTCTATATGAAAGGTTCAATAGACGAAGTTAAGTAAAAATATGGCAACTATTCGACTGCGTGTTATAACACCAAAAACAATTGTATTTGAGGAAGAGGTTTTATCGGTAACCGCTCCTTCATCAGAAGGTGAGATTACCGTGCTCCCACGACACGCACGATTATTTTCTTTATTGACAGAGGGAATTATTACCATTCGGATGAAGTCTGCAGAAGAGACGTTGGCAATAGGGAGCGGATATCTTCAAACAGACGGCAAAGAATTAAACGTGCTTGTTTCTAGAGCGTATGGTCAAGATAAGATTAATGAAAAAGTTACTGAACAAGCGATTGAGAATGCAAAGAAGATTTTGGATAAGTCGACAGATGTAAAGGAGCGTGAAGATGCTGCAATGCTTCTGAGACGATCAATTGTAGATCTTAAGCTTCTCAAACACCGCAGAAAAAAAATGTTATGACGCTCATAATTGTTGAGTCTCCTACAAAAGCGCGTACATTTAATGCGATCTTAAAAGGTCAAGATTATTTTGTGTTCGCAACGCTTGGTCACATTCGCGATCTCCCTTCCAACAAGCTTTCAGTCGATTACACAAAAGACTTCAAGCCAGATTATGCAATCATGAGTCGTAAAAAGAAAACAGTAGATCAATTAAAGCTCGAAGCACAGAAGCATGACGAGATAATTTTGGCAACAGATCCAGATCGCGAAGGAGAATCTATATCGTATCATGCCGCATACATCTTGGGCCTTATGAATGAAAAATGGCCTGAGATTTCTTTCAAAAAGGGCGGAAAGAAAGTGAGGAGAATTGTATTTCACGAAATTACCAAAAACGCTCTCGTTAAAGCTCTCGAGAAGCCAGAAGAACTCCGTCTGGACCTGGTGAAAGCTCAGCAAGCACGTCGTATCATCGACAGAATTGTCGGTTATGAATTATCCCCACTATTATGGAAGAAGCTTGGCAAAAATTGGGTATCTGCAGGTAGAGTGCAAACAGTTGCGTTGCGCTTTGTCGTTGAGCGAGAAAAGGAAATAGAGGCGTTTAACAAGGAACCATATTTTCAAATATACGGAATTTTCAAAAATGGAGAAGAGGTTCGTGGAAAACTTATAAGTAAAGATGGGGTAGTGTATGAAAAAAAAATAAAGCTCGAACTGTTTGCCGGACCGTATGAATATACGACAACTTCAATTCTAAAAGATCAAATTGAAGCTTTGGTTTCTGATATCCAAAAAGATTCATATACAGTTAAAGACTTCGAAGAAAAAATAATTAAAAGATATCCTCCACCACCTTTTACGACTTCACTTCTTCAACAAGATGCGATCAATCGTTTTGGCTTTACGTCAAAGATGGTGATGAAATTGGCCCAGGATTTGTACGAACAAGGACTCATTACTTACCACAGAACTGATTCCTTTAACCTTTCAAGTGCGTTTGTTTTTAGAGCGAAAGATTTTATTGCCGAAACATATGGAAAGGAGTATGCGCTGGAAAAGCCTCGTGGTTTTAGAACTAAGTCAAGATCAGCTCAAGAGGCGCATGAAGCAATCCGACCAACAAAGGTCGAGAGAACACCAGATAATGCCTTGAAAACCAAGAAGCTTTCTAAGAATCACAAAATGATCTACGAGCTTGTTTACAATCGTGCCCTAGCAACGCAGATGGCGGAGGCCGAAGTAAAAATAATAACGGTGTCAATTGAGGGCAAGAAAAAATATTTATTCCAATCGGAGTATCAGCAAGTTCTGTTTGACGGCTTTCTGAGAGTTCTTTTTCCAGAATACGCAAAAAAGCATTCAACAAAGCCGGCAGTTAAAAAGGGAGATGCTGTTACTTTACAGAACATTGAGCCAGAAGAAAAATTAACACAGCCACCATATCGTTACACAGAAGCATCACTTATTAGAACATTAGAGGAGCGAGGAATTGGTA
This sequence comes from uncultured Gammaproteobacteria bacterium, assembly GCA_964356745.1. Classification (GTDB taxonomy): domain Bacteria; phylum Patescibacteriota; class Microgenomatia; order UBA1406; family GWC2-37-13; genus CAYHIW01. Next base: position 8,484 of record CAYHIW010000020.1, read on the forward strand.
GGCCATCTACCTATGCGCCGATTCTCTCACTTCTTCAGGATAAGTCATATGTTGAAAAAGAAGGAAGACTGTTAAAGCCATCTAACTTAGGTACTGCCATCTGTAACTATTTATCAGACGCTTTTAAAGAATTGTTCGATATTAATTTTACTGCAGGCTTGGAGGAAAGGCTCGATAAAATCGCTGAAGGAAGCGATAAGCTATTGCATGTACTACGCGAATTTTATGACCCTTTTCAGTTGATTCTTACTGCAAAGGAAAAGGATATAACGCCAATCAAAGTTAAGGAAGAAACAACAGAAGTATGTCCTAAATGTGGTAAACCTCTCGAGGTGAAAATGTCTCGATTCGGCAAGTTTTTTGCTTGCAGTGGCTACCCAGACTGTAAATTTACCAAGTCTATGTTGAAGTATGTCGCAGGGAAAAAATGCCCCTTAGATAGTGGTAGAATTGTGATAAGATATAGTAAGACAAAAAAGCGCTTTTACGGCTGTGAAAATTATCCAGAATGTAAGTTTGTTTCGTTCTCGTACGCACAATTATGAGCAAAAGAAAGTATATTTTTGTTTCTGGTGGAGTAATTTCCGGAATAGGGAAAGGACTTACTGCCGCCTCCATAGCACTTCTTCTCAAATCTGCAGGTTACAAAGTCACCCCGATTAAGTTCGAAAACTACCTCAACATCGACTCAGGAACAATTAATCCGATAGAGCACGGAGATCCTTTTTTGTGTGAAGATGGAACTGAAGGAGACATGGATCTAGGAACGTATGAGAAGTTCTTAAGCGAAGAAATGGGTAAAGAGAACTTTGTCACCATGGGCCAGGTTTATAAAGCGGTTATTGATAGAGAGCGTAGAATGGGGTATAACGGTGAGGATGTTGAAGCAATCCCCCATATCACCAACGAAATTATTGACAGAGTACATAATGTTGGAGATCTCAAAAAGGCAGACGTCGTGATAGTAGAGCTGGGAGGTACCGCTGGAGAATATCAAAACAGTCTATACTATGAAGCTTCAAGAATAATGACGCTGAAGTACCCGGGAGATATACTCCACATACACGTTAGTTATATGCCTACCCCATCCCACTTGGGTGAAGCAAAGACCAAGCCTACTCAACTTTCAGTTCGAACTCTTAACTCAATGGGTATTCAGCCGGATCTTATTATTGCACGGTCTGAAGGAGTTTTAGATCAAAGACGACGCGATCGGTTTGCTTTATTTTGCAACATGCAGCCAGAAGATATATTCTCAAATCCAGACGTTGACAATGTTTATCGTGTTCCGCTTATTTTACAAAAGCAAGGAATAGTAGAGCGAATAGAAAAGAAATTGAGCATTGGACCAAAGAAGGTTGATTTAAGTGAGTGGGAGAAGTTTATCACTAAGGCAGAGGCGCCAACAAAAAAAACAATTGAAGTGGCTATTATTGGGAAATATTTCGGAACGGGTAATTATCAACTGAAAGATTCCTACGCAGCTCTTTTTGATGCAATTAATCACTCAGCAATTGCTCATGGAGTTAAAGTAACAACTCGCTGGATCGATGCTGAAAAAGTAGAAAAAAGTGGGGTAGAAATTATTGGTGCTCCAAATGGGATAATTGTTCCTATTGGTTGGGGTGCTCGTGGTTCAGAAGGCATGATTGCAGCGGCCGGTTATGCACGAGATAAGAAAATACCCTATCTTGGACTTTGTTATGGCATGCAACTAGCTGCAATTTCGTTTGCTCGAGACGTACTCGGTCTAAAGGATGCGGATACCACTGAAAACGACCCTAAAACCAAACACCCTGTAATTCATCTTATTGAAAATCAGAAGTCGCTTATGGAAAAACGAGCGTATGGAGGTACGATGCGCCTGGGTGGTTGGGAAGAACAAATTAAAAAAGGGACGCTTGCACACAAAGTTTACGGAAAGGACAAGGTTGTTATAAGACACAGACACCGTTACGAATTTAACAATGCATATGCTGAACAGTTTGAAAAAGCAGGCTGCATTATCAGTGGTAGATCAACTTCTGAAAACCTGGTTGAGATTATTGAGCTTTCCTCAAAACTTCACCCATTTTATATTGGGACACAGGGACATCCGGAGTATTCAAGTCGTCCTCTAGCGCCACATCCAATATTCTCTGCATTTATTCAGGCGTGCATGGTATAATATTTCATGTCAAACACTCTCATCTTTAAAGATAAAGCGTTCAAAGTAGGCGATACTATAAATATATCTTACAAAATTAAGGAAGGCGACAAAGAGCGTCTTCAAAATTTTAAAGGGATCCTTTTAAAGATTAGAGGAAATAGTGAAAATCAAAAGACGTTTACCACAAGAAAAGTAACCAAATCTGGAATCGGTGTTGAGCGTATTATAGCTTTAGCTTCTCCATTTCTTGCAGACATAACTATTGTTAAAAAGAGTACGTACAGAAAAGCAAAGCTGAAATTCCTTGAAGGTCTCGCTGAGCACAAGATTCGCCACAAACTTTATAGACCAAAATGACCTCGTCTAATCCAAGACAATCACTTGGAATATATGGGGAAACACTCGCCGAAGAATATCTTCTCAAACACAACTTCAAAATACTCTCAAAACGATTTCGAAATCGAACCGGAGAGATAGATATTATTGCCGAAAAACAAAACACCGTTCACTTCATCGAAATCAAAACTAGAGTTGGAATTAACAAGGGAAAGCCTTACGAAGCGGTAAACAAACATAAGCTCAGACGAATGCAGCAAGTGGCTTATTTTTTCCTGTTGCAAAATAAAAAAACGGGATATAAACTGTCGCTTGATGTGTTTTCAATTGTACTTAGTTCAGACTGGGAAATTGAAAACATGATGCATTTTATAGGTGTTACCTTGTGAAAGGGGGTGAAAAACAAATGTTGGAACCTCTTAATAGTATACTAAACCGATTTTGGTTGAGTCTTGGAAGCTTTCTTCCCTTCTTCTTTGCTGGACTTCTTATCATCATAATTGGAGTTCTTGTATCTAATTTGCTTAAGCGTGCGCTTTTGAGTATTCTAGGAATTTTTAAGCTAGAGCAATTACTTCACAGAGCACACTTTATGGATAAGGGAGAGGTAAAGTTATGGGAGGAAGTGTTAGCCGAGATAGTTCGTTGGGCGGTGATAATATTGTTTCTTTTGCCCGCACTTGAAGTGTGGGGTTTATCAAGAGCAACAGCCGTCTTGAACATATTCTTACTTTATCTTCCAAACGTTATCGTAGCAGTCGTTATTGGATTTGTTGGTATCGTATCAGCAAACCTTATTGCAGATATCGTTAAAAGAAGTGTAAAGTCGGTAGGATCGACTTCTGCTAATGCGCTTTCGGTTTTTGCAAAAGCAGTAATCGTCTTCTTTACCGCGCTTGTCATACTTAATCAACTAGGAGTTGCTCAAGATCTCGTTCAGATACTGTTTACCGGTATTGTAGGCATGCTTGCCTTAGCTGGTGGACTTGCGTTTGGACTTGGAGGTCGTGAAATGGCAAAGTCAATTCTAGAAGAATTAAGAAGAAAAGTGAAGTAATATCTCTGATCACTTTATATTACGCTTACCACTCAGGTAGGCGTAATTTTTTAAAAGATACTAAGTGAAAAACTGAGAGCTACGATTCCCACTAACGAAACTAAGATTCCAATTATTTGTTGCTTTGAGGTTTTGTCTTTAAAAATTAAGGATGATAATATGACAAACAAGGTGGGAGAGGCGCCTGCTATCGGAGCTGCAGTTGCGGTTAAGCCAGCAGCCACAGCATAGTTTAATGCAATATCGCCGCCTCTAAGCATTGATCCCGACAAAAAAGCGGAAACTATAGCTTTTTTATTTACAGCAAGTTTAATTTTTTCTTTTATTTTAAAAACTTTTCTAATTGTAAATATAGCAAGCGGGAAACTTGCAATTGCAATGTAATTCGGCCAGAACCAACCGTACTTTGCAATGAAAATTCTCAAAAAAGTAAAGTAAATTGTGAAACCAAACGTAGCAATTAGGGTTAGCCTTACACCCCTATCAACTCTGAACTTTGCTCCTTTTAAATCACTTAAGCTTATCGTGCAAAGAAAAACACCAAAAAAAATAATAACAATCCAAAAAGCCTGATTTAATGTGATTGGATCTTTAAAAAGTAGCCATGATAGAACAACAACTGCGGCTGGAAAAGATTGCACAATGATTCCTATTAACGAAGCGTTTGATGTGCGAAAAGCTTCATTTATCATGTAGTTTCCTGTGAGTACAACAATGCCAAAAAGAATATTTATCAGTAAGAGAAAGGGTGTAATATTGCGAAGTTCGTTTAACGCAAAGGGAACATATAGGGATGCAACGAAAAAAGCAGCGATAAAGACATAAAAAGTAGCAAGAAATGAGCCGATTTTTCGAGAAGAATAAATTCCAAAGATGTCACCTATTGCCCATGCAAAGTAAGTTAAAAATCCTAAAAATGTACCCATAAAATGTGACCCCGACGGGATTCGAACCCGTGATCTTTGGGATGAAAGCCCAATGTCTTAGGCCACTAGACGACGGGGCCATGCCACGACTAAATTATAACATAAGATTGCACTCTCCTACTTGTTCCGTCTTAAATTCCTTCTTAAATCGATTACGATCAGTAAGCCCTTATAGTACAAACAAAACTAAATTATCCCCCCTTTCAGCCTCATGTCAACTTCGCAAGTTGGTTTGTGGCTGGGCCTATAAAATTTAATGAACGGGGTTAGGGCTTGAATTATTAGGAATAGGTTGGATATGATATGGCATGTCAAAAGAGAAACGGAAGCAAGAGCCTTTTCCTGCCGAGCATTATTTTCGGTGGATGGATGAGAATTGTGCTGGAATTTTAACACGGTTTGAAAAGGCAAGAACAGAAATTGACGAGATCATCAAACGCAAAATTGAGAAAGGTTTTGACGACATATATGATTGCTGTCTTGATCTTACCAGACTCAGATATGAGGAGATGGGTATCTGTAACGTCGCAACTTCAATCGCTCGCGAACTAACTGCCGACATAGATCTGAATTTAGGAGAGACAACGCTAAGACCTCATTCAGATTTTTGGTACGGAAACGGTAGGAGAATTGGGCATAATTTTCTCCTGGGTACACAAGGTTTTATTATAGATTTCACGGTAGCTCAGTTTGTGAGTGTTCCTGATGTTGTAGGACCCGGTGATCGGCTAACTCTTGCGCAAGAGAGAGCTCCAGAACTTTTTCATCAACTCCCAAATGGACTGGTTGCTTTAGCTGCGAGTCACGATCAAATAGCTCAGAAATTGCAATTAGAGTATCAGTTCTAAGAAATGACGAGGGTTAGTTCGCCTTTGTAAGTTCGTGTTTTCAACTCAGCGGGTGTACCTCGAATAATTTCTTCAAATTTCTTTGTCATTTCCCTTCCAATAGCTACCTGAGTGTTAGAATCCAATGATTCCAATATTTCCAATGAAGATTCAATTCTTTTTGCAGATTCATAGGCGACAAATACCGCGTCTGAAAATAACTCCTTTACTTTTTGAAGTCTTTGAAAAAGCTTTTTTACTTCTCCTTTTTTCTTTGGTAAGAAACCAATAAACATGTGAGTCTGCGGATTAAAGCCAGAATAAACAAGGGCGGTAGTTATCGCTGTTGGACCTGGAATAACGGTAAAAGGAATGTTCTTTTTGATCGCGTGTTTAACCAGCAAAAATCCAGGATCAGAGATAAGAGGCATCCCAGAATCGGAAACAACAGCAATATCTTGATCCACGGCCAACTCTAGAATTTCGTTTACTTTCTCATATTCAACGTCTTTATAAAATGAAATCAGTTTTTGCTGGGATTTACGCTTTAGTCCAAACAAGCCTTCCAACCTCATAAGTAACTGATAGGTATTTCTGGTGTCTTCGGCATAGACAATATTCACCGATGTTAATATTCGAGCCTGGCGCAAAGACAGATCTTCAAGATTTCCAATAGGGGTCCCAACTATATACAGCATATTATTTTAAAACTCCCATGATAAGGATAGATTGATTTATTTCGGGTAAAATAACTTGATCAAAAGTTTGTGTATTCCAATTATACGTCAACCAAGAGTATTTATTATCAGAAAGCGCCTTAGTAAAGGTAAATTGCAATATTGTTGGAACTTGTGCTGAGTTAACTTCTTTAACAACTACCTTAAAATCATCATTTGCTACAGTTTGACCATTTTTAAAGTTAATAGGAAAATCACTAGAGCCTATATTAAATGCCGCTGTAGAATAAAAAAGATTGGATAAACCGTTTTGCTTATGAACATCTTGAGGAAGGTTGAAAAACCCCTGCTCGCTAGACAACTCGATGGTTTGCAACCCTGTTACGGTAAGTTCAATATCAAACAAACTAGAACTAAGAATTCTATAGGTATTTTTAGATTTATTTGTCGCTATGAATTCTGAGTCAAACACATATCCAAAAGGTGTTGTTACTATTACGGGAACTTTATTTTTTAACTGATAGAGTTTTTGCGAGTAGGTAAACCAAGTGGGTATTTGCACCTTCTTCCCTTCGGAAATAAGGTCGACCGGTGATATGAGTAGTCGGACAAGTATGGCCAAGCCTATTGTGATTAACAAACCGCTTTCTATAAACGATCTTTTAGATTTCAACCACAAAGAACTGAAAGTTGTAGAAATTAATGCTGCCGTAAAAATACTAGGAATCATTAAATTGCGAGGACTTAAGTCAAAACTACTGACAAATGGAACAGCCGATACCATGCTTGCAAGAAGTAGAAATTTTCCCAACCTGTTTTTAGAATTTACCCGATAAAAAAGAATGATAAAGAAAAGGGACAGAAATAGTGAGCCAATCCAAATATAATTATTACCCAGTGGCGAAAAATCAAAGTAGTGAAAATCGATTGCGGTAAATGACTGAGCAAGCAGTATCGGGTAGCGTATTATGAATGCTTGAATATACCCAACCAAATTTTGAGTAGGATCCATAAAAAATCCGGTGTGTGCTACTTTGTATCCAAAAAAAGCAGTTATTAATCTAAATGAAAAAAAAATAACTAAAGACGGAATGACAACTTTTATTGATGTTTTAATGGAGTTTTTGAGGTAAACACAGCTGTAAAAAAATACAATTGGTATCACAGCCACAATCCCCTCAGAACTAAGAAGGCCTGCCAAAATGAATGTTTGAGCAAGTGCGAAAATGATTTTATTTTTTAATTTAAAATATTGAATATAGCAAAGCAGAGTTGCGGTTAGAAATAAACTAGATAATAGAGCATTTCTATTTGCAAGCCACGATATTGAAGATAAATGTGTTTTATCAAAAATAAATAGAAGCGCCGCAAGTAAATAAAAATGTTTTGTGTTAGAAAAAAACTTTCTATAAAGACTGAGTATGGCGACTAACAGGATTGAGTACCAAACTAAGGAATGTATATGCATGTATAAAAAGTTACTTGGCCACAGTTGGTAGTCTAGGAATTGAGTTAGGGCAGCCAATGGTCGATAAATATTAACGGTAACCTGTGGATCGCTCCACCAAGGAAGAATCCCGACACGCATACCTTCTAATCTGTTAGCTTCAGTTATGAATGAAAATGCAGAATTTATTGCATTCAATACGTTAAATGTAGTAATCTTATCTATCTCTAAATGTCCGCGAAGAAAAAAATCATCAGAAAGAAGTCCTAAAAATATAGTTGGAATATAGAGCGCAGTTCCGAATAAGACAAAAAGAAAAGAAATCATTTTAAAATATAAATACCATTATAATGAATTTATTCAACCTTGAATCTCTTATTGCAACAATAGGTTATTTAGGCGTCTTCGCTATCGTTTTTGCCGAATCTGGGCTTTTTATAGGATTCTTTCTTCCTGGGGATAGTCTACTTTTTACTTCCGGCTTTCTTGCCGCTCAAGGCTTTTACGATATAAGAATATTAGTGATTGGTTGCTTCATCGCAGCTGTTCTCGGAGATAGCGTAGGTTATTTATTTGGACATAAGGTAGGACGTAGATTTTTTGAGAAAAAGGACTCTTTGTTTTTTCACCACAAAAACCTTATGCGAGCAGAGAAGTTTTATGAGAAGCATGGAAAAAAGACAATTATTATTGCCAGATTTATGCCGGTAGTAAGAACGTTTGCTCCAATTGTCGCAGGTATTGGCAAGATGGACTACAAAACGTTTCTTACTTACAATGTAATTGGAGGGGTTCTTTGGGGTGTAGGCTTAACAGTAGCGGGTTACTTCTTGGGTAGTTTAGTTCCTGACATTGATCAATATTTATTGCCAATAATAGGTCTCATCATATTCCTGTCGGTTCTCCCTGCGTTAATACATTTCTTTAAGGACAGTAGCTACCGTAAGAACTTTACTCAAGAGATAAAAAGAGTGATCAAAGGTAAAGAAAAGATAATCTAACCTATGCTATACTTATAGGTTGGATATGTTTAGTTTAACCGCACAATTTAAACCCACAGGTGATCAGCCAGAGGCAATACAATCTCTCGTCTCAGGAGTCAAGCAAAATCTGAAGGATCAGGTTTTGGTAGGCGTTACAGGTTCTGGTAAGACGTTTACTATGGCTAACGTCATTCAAGAACTTCAGATGCCCGCGCTTATCATTTCTCATAACAAAACACTCGCGGGACAACTCTATCAAGAAATGCGTGAGTTTTTTCCCAAAAATGCAATTTCTTATTTTGTTTCTTACTACGATTACTACCAACCAGAAGCTTATATTCCTCAAACCGATACCTATATTGAAAAGGAAGCTGAAATTAATGAGCTTATTGACAAGTTAAGACTTCGTTCAACCGCAAACATACTCACCAGAAAAGATGTTGTGGTGGTAGCATCAGTTTCTTGCATTTACAATATAGGAGCGCCTCAAGAATATCGCAAATTTACTCACACAATAAAGCTAGGGGAAGCATCAGACTGGCAAGCAATTTCCTTAAGATTTGTCGAATTGCTCTATTCTCGATCGGAGTTCGAGTTCAAAAGAGGAACATTCCGCGTTCGCGGAAATTATATGGATATTTATCCTCCTTACGAAGATCACGCAGTGAGGCTTACGTCTACAGAGAATTTAATAACGGATATTACTATTTTTGATCCCCTCACTGGTCGGCAAATTCAATCGAAGGAATCTTTAGAAGATGGTGTTATATTTTATCCGGCAAAGCATTACTTAGCCGATCCAGTGGCTGTTAAAAGCGCAGAAAAACAAATTCGTCATGATCTACAGGTCGAACACGCCAAATTAAAGGACGCTGGCAAGATAATTGAGGCAGAAAGGCTTCTCAGACGTACAAACTACGATCTTGAGATGATAAAAGAACTAGGGTATGTTAATGGAATCGAAAACTACTCAAGATACTTTGATAAAAGAGAGCCTGGCGCAGCTCCTTATAGCTTATTGGATTACTTTAAAGAAGCGTATGGAAACAATTTTCTTATTTTCATT
>CAYHIW010000021.1:0-6969 GCA_964356745.1 uncultured Gammaproteobacteria bacterium
AAAACTGGGACTGCCGAATCTCATTCGAAATCCAAAATTCCTCATGCATGGTTTACCGTGTTTGCTCCGTTTGACAAACCAGAAGTTGCGTTTACCATACTTGTTGAAAATGCAGGACAAGGTTCAGATATCGCAGCTCCAATCGCCAAAGAACTTCTGCAGATTTATTTTGAAACAACTACTCGTTAACTTCGTGTCTGTCGTTATATTTATACGAACTGCATAATATCCTATCTCCTTCTGGGATCAGCTTGCAAAAATCTGTTTTTGTATAATTTTCTCCACCTAACCCAAGATATAAAGCGCGAGCAACATAACCGTAGCATAATGCTTTCGTATCTTCGCCCGTAGCATTACATGCTCCCTTCATTTTGGCAAAGTTTCCTTCATATATCGACGGAATGTGAATAACTGCAATACCAACAATACACGCACCATAATCATTGGTTAATTTCTTACATTCATTTATAGCGCCCTTTGTGTCTAATGGATTGTTTATAAAATATGAAGTTGGCACTAAATGAGAACAACTTTTATGTTTAGCCTTGGTAAAGCGTTCACACACCAATGCCATCGACTTACCCATTACAAATTTTCTTAATAAATCTGGGTGATATGTCTTCGAATATAAAAAAGCGTTTTCCATAAAAACACCCATATAGCATCCTCCCTTTGCTGCTTCTCCTTCAAATGTATCGCAGAGATCACTTGCTTTGGCAACGTCAGATTGAAAATAGTTAGTCAAGCCATGTCCGACAATGTGGTAGCATTCAAATTCGTCTTTATTTATTGTTTCTTGGTTTTTATTAAGTCCACAAAGGTCTTCAATTTTTTTATCAATGCTTTGCTGCTTCACATTGATATCCTGAAAGTAAGCAATAATTGCACCATGAAGATACCCATCGAATCCCTCAAAGTATATATCGCCTCTTTTTGTATGCTTCTTAATAAGCGCTATCGCATAGTTCATCGTCCTTTGAATATTTCTTTCTTTGTTATAAATAAGTTCACCAGTATCGTGAAGTACTAGATGCACCAATGCATAGTTGTTATTTGGTACAACAACTTGATCTATGTAAAGAAATAGTTCATTAACTCCCTTTCTACTGAGAACTGAGTGGGTATTGTTTGTATAGCAGGTATATTTGTCTGAAGCAAAAATACAGGTATCAATGTATCGTCGAAAATAAGGAAGATTGTAAGCCCCAATTAAAATAAGTATTAGAACGAGAAAAAACACAGATAAAAAGGTTGTTTTTTTCTTCATAATTCTGAGCCTGAACCCGGAATCGAACCGGGGACCTTTCCCTTACCAAGGGAGTGCTCTACCAACTGAGCTATCCAGGCTTGTTAAGGTACTATTATACTAAAAGAAGATTGTCAGAGTCTTATGCCGTAGGTACGAGTGAAGGTTCCTTTTTTTGTAGAGACAGTTACTTCGAGTACTGCATCGGTGATATTTGAGTGGTATCGACAAACTCCCGCAGAACATGTTCCAAAGAGAAGTTCTCGCGTTATCGTTCTTGAAACTCTTGGCGTAAACGATCCGATAGCACCCTCTGGAGATCCATTGGTATTATAACTTAGAATGTAATTAACGGCATTTATACCTTTCAAATTGCTAAATGTTACAAGAACTGAGGTTCCTCTTGAGCGAATCGAAACTCCAATTGGTACGTAACCACCTAAATTTTTATTGACTGTTTTTACTGGCTTTTTTACTGACTTTTTGACGGCTTTTTTTATAACTTTCTTAACAGTTTTTTTGGGGGCAGGTTTTTTCTTTGTTGCGGCATTCAAATCAGAAGAAACCCCAAACAACAATATCCCAATTAGTAAGAACGAAACAATCTTGCGCATTCTTTAAGTATACCAAAAGAAGTTTAGTTATCGGTATTTATTTATCTCGTCCCGTAGCTTCTGAGCTTCTTGCCTCGGATTATCTGCAAAAATAATTCCTCTCGATGAATTAATGATCATGCCTTTCTTATCTGAGTTGAGCCCTGCTTTTACTGTCTCTTCTACATTTCCACCCTGGGCCCCAATACCAGGAACCAAAAAGGTCATCTCTCCCATCAGATCTCGAAGTTCTTTTAGTTCTTTTGGATAAGTTGCCCCAACAACAAGTAAGCAATTATTATTTTTATTCCAAGAATCTTTTACTCTTGTTGCAATATATCGATATAATGTGACCCCGTCAACTTTCAGGTCTTGCAGCTCACCTGCTCCTTGATTTGACGTGCGACATAAAATAATTAAACCTTTATCTTTATATTCAAGAAATGGCCTAATAGCTTCACTCCCAAGATAGGGATGCAGTGTTATTGCGTCAACCTTTAGATACTCGAAGGTAAACTTCGCATATCCTTCGTTGGTATTTCCAATATCTCCTCGTTTTGCATCGAGAATAATAGGAATCTCTGGATAGTTTTTCTGAATGTATTCGCATGTTTTTTTCAATTCTTCTATTCCTTGTGCGCCATATGCTTCATAAAAAGCTGAGTTTGGTTTGTAAGCGCAAACAAGATCGTGAGTTTGGTCAATAATCGTTCTATTAAAAGAGAATGAATCGGCTGTTTTTGGATCAAGACCGACGCAAAGCAAGGAATTATTCTTCTCAATAACTTTATCGAGTTTCTCCTGGAACAGCAACATTGAGTTATTGTACAAAATAATGTAATATCTTGCATATGCTTCAGGTACCTTTTTACGATCCGACGAAATCTTACGATGAAAATTACATATCGGGTCCATACGGTGAGTTTGCTAACGGCCATATTTATGAACAAAAGGGAAAGTCTTCGTTTGAGTTTTTAGGAGAAACAGTCAATCTTCCATTTGGAATTCCCGCAGGACCAATTCTTAACAGTAACTTTGCCAAAGCTGCTTTTGAAAAAGGATTTGATCTTGTTGTTTACAAAACAATACGAAGTAGTATTTTCCCTTGTCACCCACATCCTAATATCCTCCCAATCGAACTCAAAGGAGATCTGACGCTTGAGAAAGCAAAAAAACAACTCAAAACCAAAAAACAGTATAGCGAACCTTTATCAATCACCAACTCTTTTGGCGTCCCTTCAAAAGAAGCTTTAATCTGGCAAGAAGATGTAAAAAAAGCGATTGCGTATGCAGGCCGCGGACAGATTTTAATCCTGAGCTTTATGGGAACGGTTAGACCAAATCAGACAGGACAAGAATTTATCGACGACTTTGCGCTTGCGGCAAAACAGTCAATTGAAACCGGAGCAAAAATACTCGAAGTAAATCTCTCGTGCCCGAATATCGGTAATGAAGGCTTGGTTTGTTACAATCTCGATGTAACCAAAAAAGTTCTCCAAGCAATACGAAAAGTCATAGGAAACACTCCTCTTGCTATCAAGATAGGATATTACGAAAAAGACGCCGATCTTGAAAAGTTAGCCGCAATTGCAAATGAATACGCAGATGATGTTTCGGGGATTAATACTATTCCTGCAGAAGTAGTAAATGAAAAGGGTGAACAAGCACTGCCAGGACCAAACAGACTTAAGAGTGGTGTTTGCGGACACGCAATCAAATGGGCTGGTATTGATACCGTCAAACGCTTAAGAGCAATTAAAGATAAGAAGAACTATTCATTTAGTATTACCGGAGTTGGTGGAGTAACAGTCGCTCAAGATTATTTCGATTACATTAAAGCAGGAGCAGATTCTGTGATGAGTGCTACTGGTGCTATGTGGAACCCGCTCCTTGCAGTCGAGATTAAAGATCAAATTGCAAAAAGCAAAACTAGATAACATGTCCTGAGCCGGGTTGAGCAAGCACTTTGTCGTTTTCAAAGACCGTTTCTCCACGCAATACTACTTTCATTACTTTTCCCCGCACTTCCCAACCGTCGAATGGACTCCAGCCGCACTTTGTATGAAGTGCGGAATTTGAAATTTGGTATTTGATATTTGAAATTTCAATGTGGGTGTTTTCTTGTTTGGGGAGATGGAAGATTTTGCGGGGATTTTCATAACACTTATCGATAATATCTTGCAACTTTAGACGCTTCTCGTAAACTGCAGTCAGAAGAAGTGGTAATGTCGTCTCAAGTCCTGGAACACCGAATGGAGGATTGCTAGATTTTTTTTCTTCAACGGCGTGAGGAGCATGATCAGACTCAATAAGATCGATGTACTCAAGATGTTTCCAAAAAAACTCTTGATCTTTTTTGGTCTTAAGAGACGGCTTCATCATTCCAAAACTTCCCAATTTCTCAACGTCATCTACGGTGAGAAAAAGATGATGAGGACACACGCCGCAGGTTATAGGCAACCCTTTTTCTTTTGCTTTCATTATCGGAGTGAACTCATCAATAGACGATATATGACAAATGTGAGTGGGGTGCTTAGTGTCTTGTAAAACTTTTGTCACAATACCCATCACGTCTTCTTCTGCATGAAGAAGAACGGGTCTTTTACCTTCTGTCACTTCATGCCATTTACGATATATCTTCTTGAGACGATCTTCGTCGATAATATATCCACCCGTTGTTTGATTAAGATAGAGCTTAAGACCCCAAACCTTATCTTTAATTTTTTCAAACTCATCGAGATTGTCTCCGAGTGATCCAAAATGAAACCCCACATCACTCACAATTTTTAATTTTGCAGTTTCCTGTTTTTTAGTTAGTAATTCGTAATCCGTAATAGGTAATTGATTATTTGGCATATCCAAAACTGTAGTAAACCCACCAGCGAGAGCAGCAGAAGTCCCTGAGAAAAAATCTTCTTTGTGTTCTTGACCCATATCACGAAGATGAACATGAACATCAATAAGTCCGGGAAGCGTGATCATTACTTGCAGATTTGTTTTTTAATTTCTTCTTTTTGGTCTTTAGGAAGTTTGTTTATTTGATCAACGAGAGGTTGAGACGCTTTTTTGAATACAAACCCCTTCACAATTTCTGCCGAATGAGAAGCTTGCTTCGCAACGTAGTTTGTCCCAATGCCAAGAACCTTTTCTGCATTCTTTTTAACTTGTGGATTATATTTTGCCAATAATTGATCACCATACATTTGATATCCAAGCACTAGTCCAACAATAAGAAGAATTTTGGTGAGATTTTTTTGAATCATCCTCTGAAGTTTCATTGGGGTGACCGACGGGGATCGAACCCGCGACAATCAGCTCCACAAGCTGACGCTCTACCAACTGAGCTACGGCCACCAGTAGCTCTATTTTATCAATTTATTACCCGATTCTCTACTTAATCCTCTTGTCGCTGTATAATTAAGCCATGAAAGATCAAGAACGCACCACCCCACCTCCAAAAAACGATTGGTTAAAAATAACTCCCCGTTCTCATTGTCTAATCCAACACCCAACCGCAGTATTACTTGGTGAAGATACAACTCCTATCTTTATCATTCCTACAAATCTTAAGTCTTTTGGACAATCGGTTGACCTTACCTGGAAAAATAATCTACCAGAGAATGTGAACCTTAGTGAATTTGAGAGAACCGGAGCTGTAATGTATACTTCTCGAAACGACGTTTCTATTCAACCGATGGAATTTGCTCGAGAACTAGAGGTTTTAATTCCCAATCGATGGACTCTCGCACACGGTAAGTTTAGTCTTCATCATAATATTAAACCTACACACGACAATCCAATCCCTATGATCACTGGCGATAGTTATAAGATAGACACTCTTGCAAAAGAGGGGGTTGGTGAAGTTGTAATATCTCATCCAGATGCCTCCCAAGGTAAAAAAATAAAGCTTACACCTGGTGTAGTTACGAATCTCAATCAAACAAATGACCTTTCTGTCATATATATTGGTGGGGAATATTTTGCAATACGAAATCTAACAGGTAGGTATATTTTCGAAGGACCCCCGATTATTTAATAGAGTTTTTATATCTTTTTCTCCCAACTATGCGGCTTTGCAAGAACTAAAACATTATCTTTATCATGTACGAGCAGTTCCACTTTAAATCCTGCTCCAGCAAACAATTCAAAGATACTGTCCCGTGTAAACCTACGTGAGATCGCGAGTCTTATTCGTTGACCTTTAACAAATTGAATTAGATTCGAATTAAATGTATGGCGCCAACTATTTATAAATTCTAATTGACACTCTAATTGTTTTTTGACTTTATTATATGTCCAGTAAATCTTTGCATCGCTTCTTTTGACACCGAGCATTTCAGGCATATTCCACAAAACATCAATAAGATCAGGCTTATTATACGAAGAAAGGGGAATGTTGTTTTTATTGTAATAGGCTAACCCTACCAAAATATAATCGTTATCGGTCATGCTTTCTCTTAAATTAATAAGGACTCTGTGAGCGTCAGAAAGATTCCCAATTGTGTTGCCTAAGAAAAGAATTAAATTATTCCTTTGATATCTCCTTTGAAGATAATAAGTAACATTGGCCACATTACCATCTTCAAAATCTTCTTGAAAAGTCTCGCAAGGTAAGTCGGGGTAAGCAAGACCAATATTATTAACTGCAATCTCAAGCATTCTCGCACTAATATCGAGAGCGAAATATGCAGAGGCAGCGTTGTTTATGCGATTTATAAAAAACGCTGATTTCTTTCCATCACCACATCCTAAATCTAATAAATTAAAGTTTTTTCCTTCAATAATGCTGGCAAAACGACGCTCGTGATCAAAAAGGATATCTAATTCTGTTCCACCACCCACTGCTTTAGTTTCGCTAAGTGAAGTGTATCTATCCGCACCTTCGCCAATATATTCGAACTTAAGAGGAATTTCTCGACGTCCTAAGAGAGCGGTAATTAGTTCTGCTTCTTGCCGGTCTGATAAAAACTGGTCTTTTCTTTTATTATTCTCAATAAATTTAATGACGTCTGAATAAAGAATTCTCCACTCTTTACCAATTTTACTTGCTGGAAATTTACCGGCTCTGGCCCATCTATAAATAGTGTTAGGGTCAACTTGAAGAAGACGAGCAGCTTGCCTTATGGTCAA
>CAYHIW010000021.1:6979-17931 GCA_964356745.1 uncultured Gammaproteobacteria bacterium
GAGGCTGGAAACCTTCCGGATCTTGCCCATCGATAGATGGTGTTTGGGTCAACTTGGAGCAACTTAGCAGTCTGTTCTACGGTAAGTATGGTCTTTGCCATAGCACCCATTATACCATATCATACAATAAGAGTCTTTTCTGACATGAGCACGAAGTCTATTTTCGAAGGACCCCCGCTTATTTAAAACAATTTTTCGCTAATTGACCCACCGGTCTGATTTGAATAAATAGCGTGCGCAATAATAGGAGCGACGCTCACGATATGAAACTTGGGAGACCTACGTACTTTTGAATTTTGTCGTATTGTGTCCGTTACGACGATTTTCTCAATATCCGAATCGCTCAAGTTGGCAATTGCTTGAGCTGAAAATACTCCATGAGTCGCAACAACTCTTACAGATCGCGCACCATTTTTTAGAAGCAACTCTGAAGCATGAATTACTGATCCTGCAGTATCAATCATGTCGTCAACAATAACACAGTCACGACCTTCAATATCTCCGTTTATTCCAATTGCTCTTGATTCATTTTTCACGTCGTAATCTCTTTCTTTTTGAATCGTTGCAAAATTGGTACCGATGACACGGGCATAGCCACTCGCACGAGTTGACCCACCCAAGTCCGGTGAAACAATAGTCAACTCATCACAGGGAAAGTTCTCAATTGTAGGGAGCAGCACCGGTGTTGCCGGTACATTATCCCAGGGAAGACGCACTGACATCTGAGTTTGAGGAGCGTGGAGATCAACCGTAATAAAACTATCAACCCCAGCAGTTACCAACATATCACTTACCAACGACGCAGATATTGGAACTCTGGGACGATCCTTGCGATCCTGCCTACCCCAACCATAATACGGAATAACCGCAGTAATTTTGCCGCTTGCCGCTCTCTTTGCAGCATCTGCTATCATTGCAATTTCCATAAAATACTCTGTTGCTTTTGGTGCTGAAGTTGACTGAATAATAGCAACATCTCTCCTTCGAAGATTTTGTCTAATATGAGTGTTAGTTTCACCATCAGCAAATGGTTTTCCAACTGGATTGTCAGTAGAGGATCTAAGCAGCCCGCTTATTTTATCTGCCAACTCAGCGTTTGAATTACCGTGTAAAAGAACTAAGCTATTCGGCAACTGCGAAAGAAGTTCTGGGTCTGGTTCAAATTGGAATGATGGCGCCTCGCTTCTCATAAGATAGCACATCATAACAAGTAAAATCGTTTTCTTCAACCTTACAGTATGTAGGAATTGATCATTGCAAATTGAAAATTCTTTTGCTATTCTTGTTAGGCTATGCAAATAAAATACTTAGGACATGCTTCGTTTTTAATCAAAACAAAGACTGCGAAAGTCATTACCGATCCGTATGATCCTAAAACAGTCGGCCTGAAATTTACAAAGCAGGATGCTGACATTGTCACTGTCTCTCACGGACACTCTGACCACAATCAACATCAACAAGTAACCGGTACTCCTCTCGTAATTGATCTTCCTGGTGAATATGAGAAAAATGGAGTTCGTGTTTTTGGGTTCAACAGTTTTCATGATAAAAATCAGGGAAAAGACAGGGGAGAAAACACTCTGTATAAATTTGAGGCAGAGGATATCTCAATTCTTCACTGTGGAGATCTCGGACATACATTTAGTGACGAACTCCTTGATGAAATCGGTGACGTCGACATTTTAATGATACCGGTCGGAGGACACTTTACCATTGACGCAGCAGACGCCGTAGAGATTATAAAAGCAGTAGATCCTTCTATTGTCATTCCTATGCACTACAATCATAAAGACCTTAATCAGGATACGTTTAAGGTGATTGCTCCCCTCGACGACTTTCTCAAAAAATATGGCGCAAACGGTGTAGAACCGGTTGATCAACTTACATTGAAAAAAGAAGACCTCACCGATGAAACAAAACTAGTTGTTATGAAAGTAACATAACGACTAATAAATTACCTCTAAGTTATGGCAACGTCTAACGCATTAAAGCTTCCGCCTCAAGATCTTCAAGCCGAGAAATCGGTTCTTGGTGCCGTGCTCATTGACCCTTCTGCCATTAATCTTGTTATAGAATTTTTGCGGCCGCAAGACTTCTATGCTCCCGAACACCAGGCTATCTTTTCCTCAATGATGACGCTTTATGAAAAACAGCAACCAATCGATGTAGTGACATTGCAGAATGCCATGAAAAAAGACGGTGGACTTAAGAAAATAGGCGGTACTTCTTACCTTTCGGATCTTATTAACACCGTTCCATCTTCAGCATACGTTGAACACTATGGAAACATTGTTAAAGATCACAATACCAAGCGGAGACTAATAGAATTAGCATCCCGAATGGCGGAGAAAGCTTTTAGCGATCAGGGCGATACTAAAGTACTTCTTGATCATGCAGAATCAGAAATATTCGCAATCTCACAGTCATATACTCATAGCGCGTTTGTAGAACTTAAGGAGGCTCTTGCCGAGAGTTTTGAACGTCTTGAAGAATTTATGAAAAAAGGTCTTAAGATGCGTGGAATTGAAACAGGCTTTACCGGTCTTGATAACAAACTCGCAGGCCTTCACGACTCGAATCTTATCATCCTAGCGGCACGTCCCGGAATTGGTAAAACAACATTTGCGCTAAATATCGCATTAAATGTTGCGATGAAGCAAAAAGCACCTGTTGGATTTTTTTCACTGGAGATGAGCAAGGAAGAACTTGTTGATCGTCTCCTAGTTGCCCAGGCTGATATCGATGCATGGAAACTCAAGACAGGAAGATTAACTGACGACGATTTTAAACGAATGACCGAAGCTATGGGAGAGCTTTCTGAAGCCCCTATTTTTATTGATGATACGCCGGGAAACTCAATTCTTGAGATGAGATCTAAAGCGCGTAAGCTTAAGGTCGAAAAGGGGCTGAAACTCCTCGTAGTAGATTACTTGCAGCTTGCTGATGCCGGACGCAGATTTGACTCACGAGTAAATGAGGTCTCATTTGTCTCGCAAGGACTCAAAAATCTTGCACGCGAACTTAAAATTCCTGTCATTGCCCTTTCACAACTTTCACGTGCTGTTGAACAACGAGGAACCAAAAAACCTCAACTTGCTGATCTTCGAGAATCAGGCGCTATCGAGCAAGATGCAGACGTTGTTGCATTTCTTTATCACGAAGATGATAATGAGGATCTTATTGACCAATCAAAACGATTGGTAAAACTCTATATTGCAAAGCACAGAAACGGTCCAACCGGAGAGATCGACCTCATGTTCCGTGGCGACCGCGTCAAATTCTATTCTGTTGACAAAACAGGATAAAAAGGTATACTTGAATTTAATAAGTTACTATAGGATTTATGGCAATAGAAACACCTCCAAAAGCACCTGAACGAGGAAAACCTCCCGTTCCCCCAGGTTCCTCACCTCATCGAACTGATAGTGATGACGGTGGATTGTCACGAAGAGGATTTCTTAAAAGAGCAGGACTTGCAGCGGGTGCTCTCGCAATTGGTGGAGGCGGAGCCTATTTACTTAAGCCAGAAGCAGGAACTCCTCCTCAAACAACAACTCCCACAGTTGGTGAAACCCGACCATCTATTGCCCCCACAACAACACCTGAAACAACCACTCCTGAAACAACTGTTCCAGAGGTAGTCGCCACCCCACTCGAACAAATGCAACAACGGGTCACCGATTTTCTTAATCCCAACGAATTTACCAGAGAAGAACTTAATCAATGGGTCTATGAAAAAGACGCAAACGGTCTTGATAACACATTCAGCTACCATGGGAATGCATTTGCTTTCCCTTATGTGCTTGGAGAAACTCAATACAACGTTAATGGAACGATAATATACGGAAATGGCGGTCAGACATATCCAGTCGAACCAAGCTTTTCATTTCTTAATATCATACCGGAATATAAATTCATGAAACTACTCATGTTTCACTTAGGCACTGTTGAGGTCCCGCTTCAAACCGCCAAAGGAGCCTCTGTATCAGTTACGCTTATGGGTGGAGTTCTACCTGCAAGCCTTGGCGGAGACAGGTTTGTGTCCCCTTTTATAGTTAATATCAATGACCCAACAAACTCGGCGCTTGAATCAGCAACAATTCTAGGTGAAAAACCGTACGTTGGTCTAACTCGAAGTAAAAACAATATTGACGATACTAATGATGATCGATTAACTGGCACTGTAGATAGAGGTGAGTTTCTAAAACAATTGCAACAAAATGAAGGTCATCCAATGGTGGTTAGTTTGAGTTCGATAGAATCTTCCGGATATCTCCCCCAAGACATTATTTTTGGAATTGACTACTTTAATCAAGAACACAGAAACTTTTATATAGACGGGGCAGTTTCATTACTACAAGGAGATGAAGCTGGATTTAATAACGCGATGAAACGCTATACAGATTCCGGACGCTTAATTACAGATCCAAACTCGGATATGCCCTTATTTTTAAAAGATGGGTTCAAATCAATCGAGGAAGTATTTACCGCGGCGCCTCTTGGATTAATGGAGTTTATTAAAGGAAGCGTTCCCGCCCCTATCATTAAATAACGCTCACGTTCTTGATCTTCTTTTTCAATGTGATACACTAAATACAAAATAGTGTATGAAAACACCCCTACTGTATTTCCTCTTTGGACTCATTTGTTTCATTGTTCTAATTGAAGTGGCTTTTCTTTCGTACAAAAAATCATTTGGTATTCGGGACTGCGCAACCATTCTTCAGGAAAAAAGCGTTGGCTGTAAGGCTCTTGGTGGAATTAAACCTCTTCAAGGTATCGACCTTATTGTTAAGGTGAAAAGAATTGAGAAATTACAAAATCAAACCGTTCTTCTTGGAGAAGTTTCTCATTTTTGGGGGCTTGTTAAAAGTCCCATCTATTTTCGACTAGGCTTTGATGGAATCTCAAAAGAATATAAAAAACCCACCATATTCCTCTGCAAAACATCGACTACTAATGTACGTGGTGGAACTGACTGTACCATTAACCCCGCAGATGAACTTGAATCTACCATAAAGCCAAACTCTGTCGTCGGACTACACTTTTATTCGGAATTCTTTCCTACAAAAGTTGATACTTACCTGAAAAACTGTCTTACCGCTCAAAAATCGTTTATCAAATCAATCCAGTCTAACACCTCAATTTTGACCTTTAATAATTCTAAAAAATCATGCTTACCATCTATAGGTGGATTATATTATCACTAGCATTATTTTTTTTAGTCTTTTTGACTAAATCTGCTTTTGCCCAATGTACAGGTAGTGGTGTAGCTGCAGAAATTTGGGGTGAAGGATGTGAAAATAACAGATGTTATGGTCCTGAGGGAAATGGTCAGTATTTCACAATAACAACCACTTGTAGTGGAAGTTCCGCGTCCAATTGCAGAAGACCATTTGTAATTTCAGCTACTAGTTGTCAAGATCTTGAACCGTCAGGATGTTTGGAAACTGGGAGTAGAGTTGATGAGTATACTAACTTTGGGTGCTCCTGGACTGGCTCTTCGCCCTCTCAATGCAGTTCATATCCTGGCTTGTTACAATCTTGTGGAGGAGCAGGTCAGTGTTGTTCGGGAGGCACAACCTGTGCTCGAAGCGCGTGTGCGAGCGGCTCATATAGATGTCTCAATCCAGGATGCGGACCCCTTAACTCATCTGCCTGTAATTATGCCGTTGGGTGTTGTTCTCCTTATGAACCAAACTCGTTTTCTGTCTGCGCTTGTCCTTCGGTTAATCCACCAAACGCACTATCTCCTCTTAATGGACTCGTCTGTCCGGGCAATCAAAACCTTACGTGGAACGGCTCTGCTCCAAAATACAATCTTCGGGTAGACGCCCCTCTTTCTCTAGACTATACGACAACCTGTAATAAGCCTTCGGGTAAAGACGGTGTCAATGGCGAGTGCGTTGACGGACTAAAAAAGACAAAATGGAAATATGACTTCACACGAAAAGGCCAAGACTATCGATGGTGGGTTCACTCTAACAATACCTGTGGTTTAAGTGCGCCGCGGGAGGGGAATGTTACAGTAGCAGAGGATCCGGGCGATCCTTTAACTCTAAAGTTTGGCGGCCAGTCTCCTTTAGCAAATAACACCATCACGATTCCGCCGGGTAGTACCACCATCTCGTGGGGACGACCGACCAATTATGCATTGATTAAAGATCTGGAGTATCAGGTACGTATTGACGACTCTATAAATGGTTGGAGTGGATGTAATCCAGCAAGCAATCCAAATGATGTTTGTCAAAATCAGACAGGACTGGATAGAAACTACACGTATAACTTCCAAGCAGGAAGGTCTTATGCGGTTCGCATTGTTTCACAATCACCATGCGCTGGACTAGTAGATGGAACTACCGCACGTATCTATGTAAATCAAAATCTTGCAGGAACACAACCAACTGCGCCAAACAATATTCAGGTTGAAGAAACAAACAACATCGATCCTAACACAACCCCAAATATTCAAACCCGCGATATTCAAGTAAGGTGGACTGCTCCATCATCTTGGGGAGTTGCCTCACCTGCTCCCAATAGCAACAACTATGCTCTTGTGATAAAAACAGTAAGCGGAACTGCTCCAACGGCTCCGGCTGGTAAGGGACCAACTCCCACACCACCACCGCCATCCGGAACTGAGATTTATAGAGTAGAAAATATTCCGGGTGGGCAAGTTTTATTTGACACCGCAGATGCGTGTCCGGCTGGAGCCTCCTGCGATCCAGTTCATCCTTTAAAAGCTAATGCTCAATATCAAGTACAGGTTTGTGCGCGTAATGTAAACATTTCTAACTTTGACGGAACATGCAGTGCGCCTGTGATCTTTACCAAACAACCTTATCGAACCGGTACGTTTACAGGAAACTACTGGCTTTACAACACGAGCGCCTCGCCAAAATGTATGAGTCCTGGAGCGCTCAATAATCCATCCTTCACCCTAAATGGCACCAACTTCACAACTCCCACTTGTGACGGTGATTCTTCAAGCTATACTTGTTCGTTTGAACTTGACAATATTAACGCTGATCCAAATCCCTCCAATACTATCGCAAATTTATCTATAAATAACATCGGAGCGTACAACGGACTCTATTGTCCGACTGCCGCAACGGTTTGTAGCGCTGGTGGAAATCCTGTTATTTCAACATGTACGTCACCTCAACTAGTATCTAACTTTACTCTTGATCGAAACGTAGCCAATGTAGCAGTAACTCAAGATATCTATATGGATCCTGGAATTGTGTCGTATTATAAATTTAAAAATGCCTCGTACTATAGTCGATCTGTAATAAACTCAGCTATTCCAACTACTCCACAAGCATATGATTCAGACGACAACACGCAGAAAAGATTTATTATCGGTGACTTAGACGGAACATACGAGGGTGTTGGCGTTGTAACATCAACAAGTAGTACAGGCACCAACTTTGGCTCTGCAACACCTCCGTCTGGTAAAGTCACGGAAAAGAGCTGGTTAAATACATCTTATATTCCCAATCCAACAACATATCTCGCATTCAAAAGCCGGGCACTCTCATCTGGCGCAACACTCATATCTAATATGGGTAGTAATCCATTTGGATCTGAAACAACCGGTATCTGGGTTTATACTCCACCAAGTGGAACTTTGAATATAGATGCAAGTGCTGGTAGCTTTGACCCCGCTTGGCTTAGCGGTAAAAGTATTGTTCTCATAGTTGATGGGGATGTAAATATTAATCAAAATATTGATCCATCAGCTAACGGATACGTTGCGATAGTTGCAAAGAAAATTATCATCAAACAGGCTGCAACATACCTGCGTGGGATATTTGCTGCCGACGACATTGATCTTGATGGAGCGACAGATATAAACCCTCTTAAAATCCGCGGGAATCTCGTTTCGTTTCAACCACCCACCAATCTTAATATGAGAGCGCGCAGCACATTATCTCAACCTTCACTTTTTGTAGTATTTGATCCCGTCCACTATATAAAACTCTTATCAAACATTGCCACTCCTATACGAACTTTTAAAATCAAACAGTAGTTTACAAGTATATGGGCTTGTTGTAATATGAAAATACTAATGAAACACGAAAAAGAGAGTGGACAAATTCTTCTTATTGCGATTATGCTTCTTGCAGTTGCGCTAACCGTTGTTCTTACCATTTCTTTTACATCCAAAACAGATACTCAAGTTGCAAAACTCGAAGAAGAAAATCAAAAAACATTAGCGGCTGCCGAAGCCGGCATTGAAGAAGCCCTCAGAAGCGGTACTACCGTCGACATTAGCACGCTCAGCGGACTGGGAACTTTTTCTGGCTCCGTCACAATTGATAGCTCAACGAACACGTATTACGATAGGTCTATTGTTAAGAAAGATCAATCTCGCACTTTTTATCTTGGCTCCTACGATCAGACAACAACCCCTCCATCAATTATTTCGCCACCCAGCCCTTATAATGTTCGTGTTTATTATGGAGGTTCTGAAAAAAATCCGTCACATGCTTTTGTATGTGATAATATAGCTCTTGAGATCTCGATTATTTCAGGATTATGTACAAACAGTGCCGACTGTTCGATTCGCAGATTCATATCCGATCCAGGAAACAAACTTGGGAGCACTAATATAGATGAAAAATGGAGCGGCCCAGTAACAGTTACATCAAACACCACTCCTTCATTTGATTACAGATGCAGCACGGTCCCCATCGCTATTTCATCACCAGACAAACTCATGCTTGTAAAATATCTTGTCTTTGACCCAACTGCTGAAGTCCAACAAACAAACCTACGATTTGATGGTAATGGAACCAACCTCCCCGTTCAGTCTAAAATCGTGACCGCAGATGCAACATCAAAAACAGGAGCGCGCAAGGTAGTCGAGCTTATTCAAGATTATCCTCAGATCCCCGCAGACATCTTCGACATCATCTTCTAACTAGAAGAAATTGCTATATTGCTAAATGGTTATATGGTTTTTTAACAATATGACAATTTAACCATTCAACCATTCAACCATTCTCAGACGAACTTTTCAGAAACAATTTGAGTCTTGGGAACGTTATTTTCGGCAAGATATGTTTTAAGCGAATCAACCACTTCAGCTGCGCCACAGATATAAAAATCGTAGTCGTACATAAAGCCAAGAATCGAAGAGAATCCTTTATGAACTCTTCCGATAATAAACTTTTTCTTATCTTCCTCAGCAACCGCGTCAAGATTAGTTTCTTGAGATAGACAGATATAGAAATGGAACTTGGGATATTTTTGTGACAAAACATGAAGTTCATCAAGAAAATAAACATCCTGCATTGTTCTCACACCCCAGAACATATAGTAATTATGTTGGACTTCGTTATCGTTGTGAAACTGCGAGAGGATCATGCTTCGAATAGGCGCAATTCCCGTACCTGTTGCAAGAAATATCTTATCTGAAGGATTATCTTTGAGCGTAAATATTCCGGCAGGACCATGAAACTCAACCATATCACCAATCTTGAGGTTGCGGAAGTACTCGCTTGCCGCTCCGTCTTTTAATAATTTTGCAATAATGTCGAAGCTCTGTTTTTGAAACGAGGGACTTGCGATAGAGTACATTCTATTAACCGGATCTCCGCTTGGTTGTGGAATTTTCATGATAAGATACTGTCCGGGGACAAACTCAAGTTTTTGATCTTCAGGGAGGTCAAATCCAAAAAGCCACACATCAGGAGAAAGCTGCATTTTATACGCCAATTTCGTCTTATAAACATTTATCATAGTTTGGCTCGTTGTGATACTTCGGCTTCTACTAATTCTCTTGGACGACCATATTTTAACCTTGAGAGTTGAATAATTGCTTTTGCGATTTTATCATTCGCTTGGGCCTTCCATGCGCCAACATCTTTGGTTAGGTCAACCGAGAACGGTGGAACCGGTTCGTTATTAACGATTGTTTTCATGTACACGTGAAATCTCTCAATATTAATAAGATCAGACTCGCCAAATACCGGCTGGAACTCTCTTTGCAGATACGAAGCGTCTGTTACTCCGACGCGGAATGAAATGAGCGTTCCAACATTTCCAAATACGGCGTTTTTGACTTCTTCTTCAACCTGTCCGATAAACTGGTTTGCCACAGTTAAGTTAAGATGGTACTTTCGCGCTTCAGAAAGAATAGTGGCAAAGTCGGGAGTTGCAAAGTTTTGAAACTCATCGACGTAGAGAAAAAAGTCTCGTCGTTTGTCCTCAGGGATTTCTTGCCTGCTCATTGCCGCAACAAGAATTTTAGGAATAAGAACCAGTCCTAAGAAGTTTGAGTTTTCTTCTCCGAGTTTACCTTTGGACAAATTAATAAGAAGAATCTTGCCTTCGTCCATTACCGTTCGGAAATCAAACGCCGAAACCGACTGACCAATAATATTTCTCATCAGTTTATTCGTCACAAATCGTCCAAACTTCGAGACGATGTAGTCGAGAACTTCTGATTTGTGAAAGTCTGATGTCTGCGCAATCTGATCGGTCCAATACCTTCGAATAATAGGATCTTGCACTTTGGGAAGAATTTCTTGAACATATTTTGCATCGGTTAAGATTCTCACAACCTCAATAAACGTGCTTCCTTCCTCAGACATAACAGTGAGCATCGCGTTTCGCACTGCGTGTTCGAATCGAGGTCCAATAATTCCCGTACGTTGTGGATCGTACAGCTTATACATGAGGTTAATAATGGCTGTGGTTATAAAATGTTTTTGTTCTTCGGTGTGCGCTTCAAGAAGATTTAAGCCCATTGGTCGCTCACCATCTGATGGATCAAAATAAATGACGTCTTCTGCCCGTTCTGGTGGGATATATCTGACAATATCATCTATCAAATCTCCGTGTGGGTCAATAACGCAGACACCGTGTCCTGCCTTAATATCTTGAATTGCCATGTCATGAAGCAGATATGATTTTCCTGTTCCTGTTTTTCCGATAATATACAT
>CAYHIW010000022.1:0-17543 GCA_964356745.1 uncultured Gammaproteobacteria bacterium
ATATAATTGAAGCTATATTTTGATATAGTTATGAAAAAGATACTTTCGATCATATTTCTCATCGTTATTGGGCTAGGATTTTATATTGCGACCCTTAAAGGAATTTCTGGCAATCCTCATCCTCGAGATTTTAAAAACAATCTCGATCAGGCTACCAAACCTTTCGAGCTTTCACCAGAACGTGGTAGATATTTATTAACTTATTCGCTAGCAGAGAACAATTCATTTAGCCTCAATAAAGAGTCGGCAGATGCAGCTTACCCCGACGTCGGTTATATTGATGGAAAGTATTATATTTATTTTGCGCCTGGAGTCTCCATCGTTGCATTACCAGGATATCTGTTAGGCAAGTCTTTTGGATTAGCACAAGTGTTTTCGTATTTTATGGTAAGCCTCTTCGCGATTCTAAATTTAATATTCATCTACTTAATCTCAAAAAATGTTTTCAAAATCAGCAATGGATTTGCATTACTCTCCGCAATCACATTTGGATTTGCTACTACTTCGTGGAGCTATGCGGTAACGCTCTATCAACACCATATATCGTTATTTTTTATTCTTAGTTCGTATTATGCTGCGTGGAAGTATTCATTTTCGAAAAGGTGGTATCAAGCATTTTATATTTGGCTTTCCTTCGGTCTGTCATTGTTTTTAGACTATCCCAATGCCATCTTGATGCTTCCTGTATTGATATATTTTTTTCTGTCCACTTTCTCTATAAAATCATTTGCGCGTAATGTAAAAATTTCATTTTCTCTCAATGCGCTATTGACGTCTGTAATCTTTTTTGCGCTTATTTTTCTTCATGGTTACTACAACTATGTTAATTTCGGATCTCCGACAAAATTAAGTGGAGAATTAACGGGGTACAAGTCTATTGTTGAAGCCCAGGAAAAACAACGTTTGACTGAAAATCAAAAAACACAAGGACCGATTCTAGAAAATAAAAGCGCGCTTACTTTTTTTTCTGAAGAACAGCTTGTTAATGGGGCGACAATTCTTAGCTTTAGTAGAGATCGAGGACTTTTCCTATTCTCACCTGTTTTGTTAATAGGTCTCATCTATATGCTCTATTTTTATGTTAAAAAAAGAGCGCGAGAAGTAGCTGTCTTAATCGCACTCATCATTGTTAATTTATTTCTTTATTCGAGTTGGGGTGATCCTTGGGGAGGTTGGGCGTATGGACCCCGATATATGTTAATCACCATGTCCATTCTTTCCATTTTCGTCGCTGTTTTTTTGGCTCAAAAGAAAAACCTATTGAACAACATTCTTAGTAAGACTCTGTTTTTAGTATTGTTTGGAGTATCAAGCGCAATAGCGTTACTTGGTGTACTTACTACAAATGCCGTTCCACCCAAAGTTGAAGCGGATTATTTGAAAATGAACTACAACTATCTGCATAACTTTATTTTTTATGAACGTGGTCAAAGTAGTAGTTTTATTTTTAACGAATATCTTTCTCCTTTAATCTCCTTAAAAAATTACTCTTATTTGATTTGGGGATTATTGATTTTCATTGCTCTTATACTGTTATTCGTTATGCCATTGTTTGAAAAAAATCATGAATCTTAGCGTTACATTTAACATTAAATCGCTTCTTAAGTTGCATGATTGGATTCAGAAACATATCCCATGGCAGAAAATAACGATCATCTTGGCTGTTATTTTAAGTATTTCAACAACTGTTTGGGCATACCTCAATGACTATATTGTTTCATACGGTGACGCAGAGTCTCATCTCAATATTGCTAAACGTGTCATTCACAGTCTTACTCCTGGGTTTGCCCAACTCGGAGGTATCTGGCTTCCGATCCCTCATCTTATGATGGTTCCGTTTGTATGGTCTGACACTTTATGGCAGACCGGATTGGCAGGTTCAATCGTATCGGGATTCTGCTATGTAATAAGTTCTATTTTTATCTACAAAATGACTCGTCTTGTCACAAAAAGTCATGGTGCAGGATTTATCGCCGCTCTTGTATTCATGCTTAATCCAAATATTCTGTACATGCAAACAACTGCAATGACAGAGCTCGCACTCATCATGTTTTTTATTCTGTCAACTCATTTTTTTATTCGTTTTATTAAAAACGATAATTATCTTTTTTCTCTTATTGCCGCTGCCTTTTTTGGATTCTGTGCAACGCTTACTCGCTACGACGGTTGGTTTCTGGTGATATTTCAAGCTTTGACAATTCTTATTATGTATATACGAAAGAGAGAGTTATGGCAAAAGATGGAGGGCAAGTTCTTACTCTACGCAACTCCTGCTTTTTTTGGCGTATTTATCTGGCTTCTTTGGGATTATCTTATTTTAGGCGATGCGCTTTACTTCACCAATAGTGAGTTTTCGGCAAAAACGCAACAAATGAACTGGCTTGCAAGAGGCGAACTCCCCGCATACCACAATATACTCCAATCTTTTTCTTATTATTTTGTTACGGCGATGAGTAATGTTGGAGTCATCATTTCTGCAATCTCCCTCATCGGTCTTACGTCATTTCTTTTTGCAAAAACTGACAAGAAGCGATTTCTTATTATTTTTATCTTGCTTGTTCCCTTTGTATTTTATGTCTACACACTTTATGTCGGACAGTCGGTCATTTTTATTCCCCATTTAACACCGGTCGACTTTGAATGGCGACTTTTTAATGTGAGGTATGGCATCATGGCAGTTCCAATTGCCGCCTTTTTTGTTGGTTATTTATTTCACAAAAGTAAACTAGCTGGAAAGTGGTTTCTTTTAGCTCTTTTCATTTTACAATTTGCTTTGTATTTTGTTGGATACTCAAAAGTTATCACATGGGAAGATGGGGTAGTTGGACTATCACATGCCAAACGACCTAACGCTGAATACTGGATGAAAAAGAACTACGATGGTGGCCTTGTGCTTTTGGATGACTATGCCAGAACGGTAAGCGTTATCCGAACAGGTATTCCAATGGAAAATAATATTTACGTTGGAAATAAACCATACTGGGAAGAATCACTTAAGGCACCAGAAAAATATGCCCGATGGGTAGTAATGCAAAAAAATGACGCAGTTTGGAATGCGGTTTATGACAACGAAGAAGTACGAGGACGGCTTTTCAAATACTTCCAAAAGGTGTATACTTCACCAGAAATCCTTATTTTTAGAAAACCCAAAAATTAATTTATCCATTTGTCATTTCGGCATTTAACCAATCAATCAGAAAATAATCAAATGGATCAATCAATGATTAAATGATAAATGAAAAAATGAAAAATTTCTTTAAAACACTCGTCATTTTAGTATTGATTCTTACTTCATCATTCATCATTCGTCATTCCTCAGTGATGGCTTCCGAGAGATTCTTCGACCTTCAGTCTATTGATACGATGAAGTATTCAAGAGATACCGCACGAAACAAAAGCGTTACCAAAGAGATTCCCAACTTTGTTAAAGCGGCAGCCACTCTTAATCCAACACATATTGCAATTTCAACTCCGTATGATGAAGAATTTTATCCGGTACTAAAAATCTGGGTGTCTGAAGCGCGCAAACATAAACTGAAGGTTTGGTTTCGTGGCAACTTCTCATCGTGGGAAGGCTGGTTTGATTATCCCAAGTTTGAGAATCCCAATGATCACAACTGGAAAACCAGCACGTTTATTCAGAATCATCCGGACCTGTTTGAAGATGGTGATATTTTTACTCCGGTGCCAGAACCAGAAAACGGAGGATTTGGAGACCCAAGAAGAGGAGAGGACATTAAACAAAAGTTCTTTGCCTTTCTTCCTGAGTCGTACCAAACCTGCAAAGTTTCGTTTGAGATCATTGGAAAAGATGTACGTTGTGGTTATTTTTCGGTGAACGGCGATGTAGCCAAATTATTCACCAAAGAAATGGTTAAACAAACGGGTGGAGTACTCGTTATTGATCACTACGTAAAAACAGCTAAACAACTCAAAGAAGATATTATTAAATATCACGAAACAGTCCAGGCGCCAATAATACTGGGCGAGTATGGCACTCCCATCCCAGACATTCACGGTGATCTGTCAGAGCAAGCGCAGGCTGATCTTATTTACGACAATATGAAAGAGCTTGTCAAAATACGCACGATTACGAAAGGAATCAATTACTGGACTGCGTTTGGTGGATCAACCAGCTTGTTTGGAAAGAATTTTGCTCCCCGCAAAGCAGTTGGTGTAATTGCAGAATACTACAAACCAAAACAGCTTAAATTTTTTGTAAAAAACTGGAGAAACACACCTTTGAAGGACGTTTCGATTAAAGTTACCAATCTTGAAAGTAATGAAATTACCGATATAAATGGACGAGCAGATGTACTCACAATTAAAGATTACAAAATAATTCATATTGAGAAGGAGGGGTATAGGTCTCGCTATTTCTTTGTCGATGACAAGAACTCAAAAGATTTAATTCACGTAACGCTCGATGAGAAAAGACCAGGGATCTTCGACTTCCTCAAACGATTATTCATATGAAAGAAAGACATAGAACACCAATTATTCCTCAAGGCATCACTTTAGTTCGATCTTCACACGCGGTAAACAGTGTTGATTCTCAAAGAACAGTTGCTCAGGAGACACGACGAATTAATACTCCACAATTTATAACTGATACTTTTTTTGACACTTCAAAAGATAGTACTCTTGTGAT
Source organism: uncultured Gammaproteobacteria bacterium (assembly GCA_964356745.1). GTDB lineage: Bacteria > Patescibacteriota > Microgenomatia > UBA1406 > GWC2-37-13 > CAYHIW01. Next base: position 4,652 of record CAYHIW010000022.1, read on the forward strand.
ATTCAAACCAACAAGGGAAACTGCAGTATCTGTAGTAATTCCATCAGGACCATACACTCCTGATTCGGTTATGATTATTGCTGCAGACCAGCACATTCTCGCTTCGGACTCACCGCTTGACCCTATAGATCCATCCGAAACAGCCTTTATTTACGATTACGATTTTGAAACACAGTACATCTATTGGCAAACGGTACTTACAACATTGCAGTTTTTTCAAAATGGAACGTACTTTGAGAATGCCGCTGTTGAGTACTCGAATGAACAGCATCGTACTCCACGCTCGATTGGAGTTCCTCATGGGCAAATCGGCACGTTCAACAATCTTCAAAATTTGATTCGTAGTACAGACCCCGATCTGAAAGATTCTCGCCTTGCGTTTGAAGAAGCAGTGGTAATGGAAAATAAGTACAGAAACAGTTCTTTAACTCAAGGTCTTATATCTATTCACACACAAATGAAACGCCAAATTCCCAAACGTGACTCTAAAAATTTACGATGGAGTATGTATGGTCGTTCTGAGGCAAATACTCCACCGTTTGGATACCAATTCGAACTTTCAGGAAGGTACGATGGTGAAACTTTTGCAAATTTTATGAGAACACATCATGAAATTTATGAGAGCGTTGCAACTCAACTCTTCCAAGACCATTCGTTAATTCATCCTGAAACTATTGTATATCAACCCACATATCGGTTATATATACAGCGAGACGAGACAATTGGAGATGGTGGTGGACTTCTTATTGTCGTATCACCAAATATTGTAGCGCCTGCAGGAGCCATGGATGCAGCAGGTCATATCCTCAACAGAGCACCAGAAAATCCTGTACAAGTAAATCATGATGAAATTAAGACGCAACGAGATCGACTTGTCCATTTTTTACGTGAAGGGTTTTAGTTAAGAAGAAGTGTTTTGGCGATTTCGTCAGCGGTAAATTTGTGTCCTTCAACAGAGGCGTGGATTCCATCCCCTGGGTTTGCATACTCACGCTTCACTTCCTTTTGATTATTTATGACAGATCGCTCAAACACATTAATAAGATTTACATTTAAGATCTTTGCAAGGGCAACCGCGTTCTCAAGCTGCTCAACAATGTGACCAGAATGTTCAAATGAAGAAGTATAGCTCCAGTTAACCCCATTTGGTCCCTTACCAAAGTCTGCTCGCAGTGGAGCTATTTCCGCAAGCATATAAACGTCTGCGCCTGTTTTTTTTGCTTCTTCAACAAGTTTTGTAAGCGTTAACCAATGCTTATCTCGATCGTATGGCGAGAATGGATTGTATGCGAAGGAACCTATGACGATTATGTCTGCTCCGATCTGTGAAATAGAAGGATAATTTCGGTCTTGATAGTTGAATGATTTGGTAAATCGACCGAGACCTTCTTCTACGTTCTGTGCTCCTTGACCGTAGTTGTATAGTTCAAACTGGGTCTCAGGATATTTTTTCTTAAGACTTCCTTCTAGATATTCTAGTCGTTCACCCATAGTATCTACCATCGAATCTCCAAAGATTGCGATTTTATAGCTTTTTTTACGGGGAACAGAAGTAAGTTCGGCTACGGGCGCCGACTCTTCAAGAACTGGAGTAGGAGAGATCGATTCGGTAGCTACGCCTGCAACGCTTGGAGCACTTTCTTGCACTACAACTTGCACTTGCTTTGCTTTTGTTTGAAGAACTGAGTTAGCAAATATATTTACACCAAACAGAAGAAGAAAAACCACAAAGCCTGAGCTTAATAGGAGACGGCTTACTTTTCTTCCGGCAAGAAACTCAATAAAAGAAGCGTCCTCCCAGTGAGTTTGTTTTACATATCTCGCGACCGGCATAATTTCAGTGTAGAGGATACTGACAACGTTTGCAAGCGTTAACAATGTAGATTTTTGACGGATAATGTATTACTGAATAGACTGTCACAGCAGTCTAAATCTATATCTAGCCTCCATTAGCACTCGTATCCCAACTCTGCTAACAATTAACCATTACCAATTAACAATTATTCCCTTGACAAGGTGAACAATTGTTTACTATACTGGAAATATGAATCATCGTCTCGACTCACTCAAACGTTTTTATAAGAAGAAAAGAAGACTTCCTTCGTATAGCGAAATGCTTCAACTCTTTGGTGTCAACTCTAAGAACTCTATTTTCAAGATCATTAAGCTATTTGTCGAGGAGGGTTTTATCAAAAAAGAGAGTGGTAAGCTGTCTCCAACCTCAAAGTTCTTTCAACTCCCTCTTCTCGGGCTGGTAAAAGCTGGCTTTCCTATTCTTGCTGAAGAAGACAAGAAATATATTACCTTAGACGACTATCTCATTGGTGACCCTGTTTCGTCATTTCTTCTTACGGTAAGCGGTGACTCACTCATGGATCTTGGGATATTTGAAGGAGACATCGTCATAGTCGAGAGAAGGAAAAATGCGCAAACCGGTGACATTGTCCTCGCAGAGATTGATCGTTCTTGGACGCTCAAAATTTTTCGCAAAGATAAAACAACCGGAAAACCATATCTTATCGCTGCAAACGCCAAATACCCTCCTTTTTATCCCCGTGAGGAACTTATCATTCACGGCGTCATAAAAGCCCTTGTACGCAAGATCCATTAAATGGATATTGACAAAGTTTCTCCAATTCTTTATTGTTAATTTTTATATGAAAACCGATAAAGAAATCGTAGAAGATTATCTAACAAAAAAGCCATGGGGCATGTCTACAACAATTGATCTTTATGACTGTGATCCTGCTATTATTCGTAATGGAGATAAAATAAAGAAGTTTGCGATCGAACTGTGCGACTATATTGAGATGAAACGATTTGGAGATCCGGTTGTTGTTAATTTTGGTGAAGATCCTCGCGTCTCTGGATTCTCCATGACGCAACTCATTGAAACATCGCTTATCTCCGGCCACTTTGCCAACGCTTCAAATGCAGCGTACATCGATGTTTTTAGTTGTAAAGAATACCCTCCTGAGAAAACAGCTCAGTTCTGTAAAGATTTTTTCAAAGCCAAAAAAATGAGATTCAACGTAACGTTTAGAATTTAGAGCTTAGGATTTAGGATTTTATATGAGGGAGACTACTATTGCACCTATCCCTGCGAGGCTCATAAGTCCGAAAACTCCCCAACCAATTATTTTCTGAATCGTATTATTCACATACTTTCCCATCACTTCCTTATTAGAGCTTATGAGAATAACAAATACAATGATTATTGGTGCCAGAAGACCGTTAATAACTGCGGAATAAATAAGCGCATGAATCGGATCTATTCCGATGAAATTGATGAGGAGTCCTACAACCATAGCTATGATAAGAACTCCGTAGAACGCATAGGCGTCTTTTAGTTTTCTATTAAGTCCTTCTTTCCACAGATACGACTCTGCAAATGCATACGAAACGCCACCAGCAAGAACCGGAATTGCCAAAAACCCTGTCCCAATAATGCCAATCGCAAATAGAAGATACGCAAAATCTCCTGCAAGTGGACGAAGAGCCTGAGCGGCTTGTTCTGCAGTCTGAATATTAAATATCCCCGCCCGGTGCAATGTAGCAGAGGTTGTGGTAATGATAAAAAACATAACGGTGTTAGAGATAAACATGCCAACCCAAACATCCAATCTCATCTTGCGAATGTCTCGAGGATGCACGTCTTTACTAACTTTATCTTCAACTTCTTGTGAAGTCTGCCAGAAAAAAAGATAGGGCGAGATTGTTGTTCCACAGATGGCACAAAAGAGGAGAAGAAACTCTTTATTAAATAAAACCGTAGGGAAAATCGAAGCATGCAATACTGCACGCCAATCTAGAGCCACCATGAACGCAACCAAAATGTATGAGAAGAGAATCAGTGTTAGATATTTAAGGAATGCTGCATATTTTTTATAGGGGAGATAAATTTGAAGCAACATACTAAAAATCGTGATACCTACAACAAGAAAACCAAAACCAAGCTGGGGAACAAGAAGTTGAGTTACTTTTGCCATCGCACCTATATCTGCTCCAATATTGAGTGTGTTTGCAAAAAACAGAAGAGCGGTGAGTGTTATGAGAATTTTTTTGGAGAAATGTTTTCTGATGTTACCGGCTAATCCTCGACCAGTAACAATACCAATACGCGCGCACATTTCCTGGATGGTTGCCATGAGCACATACAGAAATGGAGCAGTCCAGAGCATCTGAAGTCCAAAACGTGCACCTACCTGTGAGTAGGTAACGATACCTGATGGATCGTCGTCCGCTGCACCTGTGGTAAGACCAGGTCCAAGTTTATGCCAAAACCCCTTAACCTTCTTCACACGAAATGCTTCTCCAACTTTTTCGCTAATTTTTTCTGAGGCTTCTACTGTTTTTTCTAGCACTTTAGCCGGGGCTTCAGCTACTTTTTCTATAAACTCCGTTTCAGGCATAGATATAACGAATGGGTATTTTTTAGTATAATAGAGAAGGAGCGTATAACACAAGCCCCTATAGCTCAACGGATAGAGCACTGGTCTTCGGAACCAGGGATGAGGGTTCGATTCCTTCTGGGGGCACCGCTATTCTCCAGGTTTAGAAAATATTATTTCTACGTAGGGAATTGAGTCATTATGAAAGAATAGTCGTGGACTATCTACATCGGAGAAGCCTAAGCCACACATAAGCCTTCCCGTCCAAGTATTCCTGGCTGCATCTATTGAACTCATTGATAAGCTCGAGCGATTATTTACAAATTCTAAGTAATTATCTGAGTCCTCAAGCCATCTCGCTCTAAAGTGAGAGATAACAACGCCGTTTTGTTTAAAATGTTCTAGAGCAGCAGTCACAAAATGACCTGCAAAAAAATCTGGATGTTTGTCCTTATGAACTCTCGTAACAAGATATAAAGACAACTGCCCATCATCTCTAACAGTAGCATCCATTCGACAACCTGGATCAATCGCATCTCTTACTAGAAAATTTCGGCGATTGAATAAAACTCTCAATTCTTTTCCCGATCCACCCACAATAAGACTCACTGCATTAAATGGAATATCGTCCAACTTTATCCCATACTCACCTTCTACATGTGGGTATCCTGCCTCAACTTTCATAAATGTATTATATCAAGAAAGACTACTCTGATAATCCAAATGAGATATAATAGAACTATGATAGAACAAAACGAAACAACACCTACTCATACTCTTAGTCAACAAGATTTGGATATTCTCCAATTAAAGGCAATGGGTCTAACGCTGAGGGAAATGGGAATGAGACTTGGTTTCAACACAAAAGCCTTACATTGTATGTATGAAAAGATACTGGCAGAAAATAATTTCGTCACCGACTTGCACGCTATTTTATTTGCGATTACAACCGGAGCGCTTTCTACAGATGATGTTGTAAATGAGAATGCAATTAATTACATACCGCAACTTACTTCAACGAAACACAGGATAATGGAAGCTTTCACCTCAAATTTAGGGAGAGAAACTTCTCCTGATCAACTTTCGTCAAATACTGGACTCAGTCATTTTACGGTTAAAAACTATTTCATACAGATAACTGCAGAGCTCGGAGTCCCAAAGCGCATAGCAGCTGGTGTTCAGTATTATATCTGGCAAACTCGTCAATGATCTGTTTGCTTTGAGAAAATTACTTCGATTTTTGGTTCACCATCTGGAGTTTTAAGTCTTTTTGGTTTGTGTACCTGCGTGAACCCCAACTGATTAATAATCCTACCTGACCAAGTGCGCCTCGCAGACTCAACGGGAGATAGGTGTGCGCGTTGACGATTTTTCATGTACTCTTCGTAGTTAACTGATCCCACATGCCACTGAGCTCGAAATTGATTTACCTCAACATTTTGACTCCCAAAATGATTGAGTGCAAATCGCAAAAACTCACCTGCAAAAAAATCAGGGTGACGATCATCGGAAACCCATGTTTGTAAGCTCACTATTAACTCACCCTCGTTGACAAAAACGGACATAAAATAGTCCTCATGCTCCCTGTCTTCGATCACAATAAGATCGTTAAAAAAATAAGTCTGGATAAGTCTGCCCGACTCGGTCTTAATGTTTCGTTTCCCGGAGGAACCTTGTGGCACCTTGCGAAAGTCAATCCCATATTCGCGTGGCACACAAGGATAACTCTGCTCAATCTTCATAAAGTAGTATACCACTAAAGCCCGCCAGAGCAGCTTAAAAACGAATATGAAAAGTTAAAAAATTTTTCAATAAGATGCCTATAGTAATTTCTGTCTGCTATAATTGAATATGTCGCTGTCTGCTGAAGCTAGAGCCGGTCAATTACCAATTCCGAGATCGATACTTCTTGGAAGATTTTGGGAGGGAGTTGTAGCTGGAAAAATGCCAGAACCAAACATGGCAAGAACAAGGCAAGTAGTCGCACGACAATACTTCGCCGAACCTCCTCTAGCAACATTTACTGGCACTGATGAGCAAAGATTATTCAACCATTTATCTCATACAATTGACGAGGAATTGACCTATTCCCGTTCTATGGGCTTGTGTGAAAATCCCGTTGTTTTTATCGCGCCTTCAGAAGCCCAAAATGACGGACTCTCATATACGCCTTATTTTCTTACAGGAACCTACGCTGATCACGCGGTAAGATCAGGTAATAATCCACTCTCAGTTGAGCAAAAAATCAGACTCTATACTGATCCTAATATCTGGGAATTTGCGCGAGTAAAACATGGGACGCCAAGCAATTCATCTTTTGATATCTCTGCAGTAGGATATGGATCAAGATCTTTTTTTGACGGAGTTAAGTATAAAGACTCATATCGGATCTCAACTAAGGAATTTGCTGAAGTGGTAAAGAATGTGAGGCAAAGTACTGGTCGAGAAAATCTACGAATGTGTGACGTAGGTGGACTTACAGGCCTTGCATGTCATGACGTACAAACCCATTACCCTGACTTTGAGTATACCAATATCACGCTTGACGAAGAACCTGGAAGATGGCCAGGAATAAATCATGTATTTGTACCAGCAGAAAGAATGCCTCGTAGGTTTTTTGAGTCTTTTGATATTATGGTGTCAAACATGGCGTGGAGGTACTTTATGTTTCCAGATATAGCCTTGAGCAATCTTGTTCAAGCTCTTTCTCTTGGAGGATACGCAGATATTTCTTATTCAGTCTATTCTAATCCACTTGATAGTGATGAGGCCTTTAGAAGATTCTATCAAGGAATAGAAATGTTAGAAGAACTACAAGATAAAGGTTTAATATCTTTTATTCAATCCCCCTTTGCAGTAGGTAGTTCTTTGCAAATATGGAAACACCAATCCTTTAAAATGTGAGCCTGCTGGGACTCGAACCCAGAACCAATTCCTTAAGAGGGAACTGCTCTACCAGTTGAGCTACAGGCCCATACGAGCTTATATTATACCACCCTCACAATCTTCACTTATACCTAATACCTAATAACAACCAATCACCATTTTCTCGAAACGCTCACTAACATGTCACGATCGTAATATGTTAGCGCTAGTCAAATCGAAATACTTCTTGAGCTTTGATTCGTCCTCAAGTTCAGAAACAATGACATATTTCATATACGAAGCTCCTTCTACTATTCTTTTTATAAGTTTTATTTCTTCTTTACATTCGTACGGAAAAATGTAAACGCTCTTTTGATATTGATAAAATCCGAGTTGTCGCAGTAACTTACGAGTTTGATCTCTTTTATTTCGTTGCTTTTCTGGCACGTCAAAAAATACCATAAACCACCTGCCATCCCATTTTTTCTGCTTGAGCTTGAAATCGATCAACTGCTGTATGGAGTAGCGAAGTATTTTTGCATTCCACACGTCACGCACTTTCACAAAAATTTCCTTATCTTTTTCTATAAATGCAATAACTTCCTTCTTTTCTAGAATCTCCAGAGAACGAATAACTTTCTTTCTCGACACGGGTCGTTTCTTCAAATCTTCAATTCCCTTTATAACAGCGTAGACTGCTATTGGTAAATTGGGAGCGACTATACTACCCCCGACAATCAAGCCAACGCCAATTAACTTAAGAATAGTTTCTGTAATTTCATGCTTGGCAAATATAACTGTTTTTTGCTTTCGCATACTACTAATATAATACGATCGTAGAATGTTAGTAAGGCAATTTTATATATGAGAAATAAAGTATAATTATTTTCTGTATGAAAAAAGTAGAAAATGTTTTGGCGCAAGGGTTTTTGAAAAGATCTCACGTCTTCGTTCTTTTCCTTCTAAAATAGTGCTTCTGTTTGGTATAATTAGTCCTATAATATGCCGATGAAAGAGTCAAAAACCCATAGCGTAAATCAAATAGAAACGGTGTTGAAACAGGGATCTATTATTGAACTTGCTGACGTCACTGAACTCTCTGCATTTGAAGATCAAGTCGCTCAGATTGTTATTCCAAAATGGAGCCCAAAAGATCTAGATGAATGGAATGGAAGAATACAATTAAAGAATTTAATTTACCCAAAAATTAAAGGCTCTCATTTTCATGGGATAATTGCCAATATACAACTACAGGTATTAGCTGAAGCATACGAAAGAATACACGATGCCAATAGTAGAGGTTGGCGATTTAATAAAGAAGGTAGTAGTAGACCAAGAACTTTACCTATAGAGTATGTCGAAGAGTATAAGCCACGCTATGTGGGTTTTAGTTTCATTGCGGATGCGTTAAGTTCTGGAAAAGGACAAGTTGGTCAAATTCAAACAGAAATTTATTTTTGTCCCAGAGTTGAATATCGATCTAAAAGTCACAACTACAAACCATGTCGTAGCTTTTATGGACCATTAAATCGCGTAGTACTTCAGCCCAGAATAGAAACAGAGCGGTTTATTGCATTTAATGAAGCATCTAGAAGAATAGCATTTCAAGTATTAAGAGAAGGGATGACTCATCCACTATCAACACCGATGCGAGATTAGAATAGGCCTATAGTTTGCTACATTTAGCTTCTTTTTGTGTTATAATTACTTCTTATATATGGAAAGATTGAGTCCTACAAGACAAGCCTTTATTGAGAGAGCTCACAAGGCATTAGATCGCACCGACAAATACTTAAGAAAGCCCGACACTAGACTTGCCCAAGTTCTTCATAAAATATCGCCCAAAAAGAACTCTGAATTTATGCATTCAAGAGCAAATCGAAGACTGGATGTAGCCATTTCAGCTCCCGCTGCCATTGTAGCTGCTCCAGTTGTCGCTGGACTCGCAGTTGCAAAAATATTAGAAGATGGTGGTTCTCCATTTTATATAGATCCCAGACATGGCACCGGTCCTGGAGATGAAGTTAATATCTGGAAACTCAGATCAATGATCGAAGGCGCCCACCTTAACGGAGGTGAGAATGTTCGAATTTCAAATGGGCTAAAACCAGAAGATCATCCGCGAAACACAAAACTAGGAAAATTTATGCGAAAATTTGATCTTGATGAACTGCCTCAATTATTTCAAGTTTTATTTGGATATCTCTCTTTATTTGGTAATCGTCATTTGAACAAACACACTATGGCGCTTCTCAAGGAAGAGTGGAGTCCAGAACGCTTTCAAAGATCTCAAGAACGAGATTTGACTGATAAGAAGGGAATTATCAATCTACACACGATAATTGCAAAAACAAGAAATGAACGAGGAAAATACCACGCACAACGCTTTTATCATGAAAATGCTTCGCTCTCTCTTAATCTATATATGCTTTGGAGACTAATGAGAAAGAATGTAGAAAAAGGACTTAAGTATTTAGACTCTTCTGAAGGCGCGTCTTCACCCTTCGGTCAACCAAAGAAAGGTGTTGCTTCCGGATCCGAAGACTTTGAGGAGTTACTTCAAGTAGCTCATCGTCATTGATAAAATCAAGAGATTGTTCAAGACTTAGTATTGTTGCCGGTGTCAATTGCTCTGAAACTCCTTCACCAGAAGATCTGTTATTAGTAAGCTGTTTAGTTTTACACACATTAACTTCGATGTCCAAGTTTCGAGACGCAACTCCAACCACCATACCTTCATAAACGTTCGTTCCCACACCAACAAACAACATTCCACGATCTTGAGCATTAATTAACCCGTACGAAAAAGTTGTACCAGCCTTAACCGCAATAAGAGCGCCGTTTCTATCAGTCTTTAAATGTGCTCCTTTTTTCTCATACCCTAAGTAATACGAAGACATATGAGCGGTACCTCGAGTTTTAGTAAGTAGCGTATTACGAATACCCAAAAGATTCGCGCTTGAAATTTTGTAAACGATCTTAAGCTTCCCTGCCAACTCATGCTTCATATCTTTAAGCTGTCCTTTGCGCTTGCCCATTTCTTCGGTTATAAGCCCCATAAACTCTTCATCTACTTCAATCGTTACTTCTTCATATGGTTCACAGTTGTGCCCGTCAATTATCTTATAGACTACTTGAGGTTTTGAAACTTCAAGCTCAAATCCTTCACGTCGCATCTCTTCGATAAGTACGGCTAAATGCAGCTCTCCACGCCCATAAACAATAAATCCGACTCCCTGAGTGTCAGGTTCAATACGAAGTCCCAGATTAGTCTCTTTTTCCTTCATTAATCGATCCTTTATCTGCCTTGAGGTAGTGTACTTTCCTTCTTTTCCGGCAAACGGACTTGTGTTTGGTCCAATGGTAATTTTGATAGTTGGCTCCTCAATCGCAATTGTTGGCAAACTTACCGGATGATCTGGATCGGTCAATGTTTGACCTATTGTCAGCTCTGGAATACCAGCAATTGTCGCAATATCACCTGCAAAAACTTGTTTTGCATCTACTTTGTTTAGACCCTGCGTAGTATATAGTTTTTGCACCTTATAATTTCCCAGTACATTGTCACCGTCAACAAGAGATACTGTTTGATTAAGATTCAATGTCCCTTGAGCAATCTTTCCAATACAAAGCTTTCCAACATAATTATCGTAATCCAACGTTGAGATGAGCATTTGAAACGGCTTATCTTCATTTTTTGCGTCGTTTGGAATTTCCTCAAGAATCGTATCGAACAATGGCTTTAGATCGCCTGGTGTTTCCTTCGAATATGCTGAGGGTAATGTCGTAAAAGCCTTACCGTCACGTCCAACTGCGTACAAAGTTTTAAAATGAAGAGCGTGTTCGTCTTGCGCCAGTTCAAGAAATAAATTTTCTACTTCGTGTTTAACTTCAACAGGACGCGCGTCTCTTTTATCGATTTTATTAATAATTAAAATCAGCTTGAGTTTTGCTTCCAGCGCTTTTTTAAGTACGAATTTCGTCTGAGGAAGACAGCCTTCGGCCGCATCTACAAGAAGAAGTGCGCCTTGAGCCATATTAATGGTTCTCTCAACCTCGCCACCAAAATCAGCATGACCTGGTGTGTCAATGATATTGATCTTTGTTTCGTTATAAAAAACAGAGGTGTTTTTAGCAAGAATCGTAATTCCTTTTTCCTTCTCCAGATCATTTGAGTCCATGATAAGAGTCTCGGTCATTTTCTTTTCGTTATCACGAAACGTATGAGTCTGTTTGAGCATTGCATCAACCAGAGTAGTTTTTCCGTGATCAACGTGAGCGATAATAGCAATATTGCGAATGTCCATGTCTTTAAAAAAACCGCCGTATGATTGGCGGCTTAAACCAAAACTAACGTATGTACTTATTATACCACAGGTTTTTCTTCTTTCTTCCCTTCAGCGGGCGGGTTTTCAGATGGATTTTCAGCGGGTGTTTCTTCGGTCTCGGTCAATTTGGGAATTCCTTTTTTCTGACCTTTTTTCCAGTACCAAAATCCTCCACCACCGAGTCCTGCCAAAACTAACCCTCCAATAAAAAGTCCAAGTGGATTTCCCGAAGACTCATCCTGATTGTCGTCTTCTGTTGGAGTGAGTTCAGGAGTTGGTGTTTCATCCAGTTCATCTTCATCGAGATTGTCTCGATAGGATGTTGATGAAGACTCGTCAAATTTCGGCGTGGGCGATGGGGTAGTGCTGATCGTACCGGTTGGAGTTGTTGACGACGCTGGAGTAACTGTCGGAGTGGAAGAAGCGTTAAACGTAAGAACAAACTCGCTCGAATCGTCTCCCTTATCATTAGAGTGAACATAGATATTGTATGTGCCTGCGGTTGTCGCATAACAATTGCCATGAAGTACTCCTTGAGAATCAGTCTTGCCACCTTGCTCACCTTGAGTGTCGCATTTGTCTCCAGACCGAGGATTTTTAATCACAATTGCAGCTTTTTCATTAGGAGAAGGAGTGGAACCATTTGAGTCAGGAGTAGAAATTTTTACATTAACTTCGATTCCGTCTCCAACAGTACTTGGATTATCGGGTGTGGAGATATCAAACCTTCCTCCACCTGCAAGAATATTTACAGTAAAAAAAAGAGTAAAAATGAAAAGAAGACTGACAACTCGCAGTTTATCTACCATGTATGAATGATTATACAATATAATAGTACCATGTCTCCAATTGTATTTTATTTGGCAATTCTTCTTGAGTGCGTAGTGCTTATCGGTGTTTTTACTTACATAAGTTCTCTTATCTATTCGTCTTTCAAAGGTTCCCCTTACGTTCCTACTAAGGCAAAAGTTGCCGAAGAACTTCTTGCCGAGGCCAATATTAAAAAAGGTTCTCAATTTCTGGAAATTGGTTGTGGTGACGGAAGAATAACGAGACTTGCTGTTTCGAAGTTTGGAGCAAAGGGCCTGGGAATCGACATTAATCCACTTCTTATATGGTATGCAAAATTCAGAACAAGACACCTTCCCAAAGATATGATTTCATTTCAAAAAAAGAATGCTTTTGATGTTTCTGTTAATACATTTGATACCATCTACCTTTTTCTCATGCCGGAGCTTCTTGAAAAACTACGGGCAAAGTTTGAAAAGGAACATATGCCAGAGATAGTAGAAACAAATGTAGTGGGTA
>CAYHIW010000023.1:0-16415 GCA_964356745.1 uncultured Gammaproteobacteria bacterium
ATCTGCGGTAACGCGAGATCAACTCCAACTTCTCAAACGTTTGACAGATAACGTTACTTTAGCTCTTGATGCTGACGCCGCAGGTGAGGAGGCGGTACGTCGTAGTATTTATGAAGCGGAGCAGCTCGATGTTAATTTGCAGATCGTACAGTTTGATTTTGCAAAAGATCCTGACGAAGCAATCCAAAAAGACTTAAAACGTTTTAAAAAAGCAGTTGATAATCCTGTGCCAATTTTCGATTATATGTTTGACCTTCTTCAAACAAAACACAACGTCAAAGATCCGTTTGGAAAGAAGAAGCTTAGCGATGAGTATCTGACTATAATAAGATCAATCAAAAATCCTATCGTTCAAACTCATTACGTTAAAAAACTCGCAACACTTCTTGAGGTTGGAGAGCGAACCATAGAGCGAGAGCTCGAGAAGGTGAGGCAAAAAAAATATAAAACTTCAACAAAATCAATGCTCGCTCAACCGAGAGATCAAGAGCAAAGAGACTTGAAGATACAAAAATATTTCTTAAGCATCCTATTGCAAAGTGATTTGAGTGATGACGAGTTTTCACAAATAAAGGAACTCTTGGAACCTCGGGAGTTTTCTACTCCGGCTTTTCAGAATCTTTACGAACAGGTAATGTTACAGCGCAAAGGGGATTTTCCCGCTCAGCTCAATGATCAGTTAAAATCCGTGTATGATGAACTATATTTATACGCATCATACGAAGCCGAATTTTCTCACGAATCAAAAGAAAAACTTGCATTTGAAATAAAGAAAAATTATCTGAAAAGAATGATTTCAGAAGTTTTAGCTAACAAGGAATTAACCGAAAATCAGAAAAAAAATCTTAAAGAATATGGGGAACAATTAAAAGAGGTAGAAAAAAAGGCGCTGACGTTATAAAATAAGGGTTGCCAGTATGACGAAGCAGAAGCTCCCAAAATCACTACACGATCTTATTGTCCAAGGTGAAGAAGACGGATTCCTAGTTCAGGACGATATTCTATTGATCTATCCCGAGCCAGAAAAACACATCCAAGAGATAGATCTTTTTTTTGGAGAGGCTCTTGAAAAAGGGATCGATATTTTTGAAACCGTTTCGACCAGAGAAGAAGAAGATGCTAAGAAATCAGCAGAAGAGATAGAGCGTGAAATAGAACATCTTATCGCATCTCGTCATGGAGAGTCGCTTGACCCTATTAAAAAATACCTTAAAGAAATTGGTAAAACACCCCTTCTTAAATTTGAAGAAGAGATAAAGCTCGCCAAGCAATATGAGAAAAACAGTATGAGTGCAAAAGAGATGCTTATTAAGGCGAACTTAAGACTTGTTGTTTCGATCGCGAAAAAATACTTAGGAAGAAGACTATCGTTTCTCGATCTTATTCAAGAGGGAAATAAAGGACTCATTCGTGGAGTCGAAAAGTATGATTGGAGACGTGGTTTTAAGTTCTCAACATATGCAACCTGGTGGATAAGACAAGCGATTACACGTGCTATTGCCGATCAGTCTCGTACGATCCGTATTCCGGTTCACATGGTAGACCAGATTAATAGATTCTATAAAACTCAAAGAAGATTAACGCAAAAATTAGGAAGAGAACCTAAAACCAAAGAAATTGCAAAAGAGATGGAGATTACTACTGATGAGGTTGAGAACTTGATGAGAATATCACAGCAACCTAAATCTCTATCAACTCCGATAGGAGACGACAAGGAAACTACACTGGAACAGTTTATTGCCGATCAAAACCAACCAACTTTGTACGATAAAGTTTCGAAAGAACTTTTAAAAGATGCGCTTAACAAGGTTTTAGAAACTCTTTCGCCAAGAGAGCGCAAAGTTCTTATGATGCGTTTTGGTCTTGAAGATTCTAAACCAAAGACTCTTGAAGAGGTTGGTCGTGAATTTAAAGTAACGCGTGAGAGAATTCGTCAGATTGAAGCCAAGGCAATTCGTAAACTTAAACATCCTACTCGAGCTCGCAAACTCAAAGACTTCCTCGACTAACAGGCGACAGGTATATCGATTTTTTTAGGCTTTTGTGACAGTTCAAAATAACACTTTTGTGGACTATAGTCCATTGTCAGTATTTGAAAAATAATCTAATTATGTTTAATGCGGGGCAACTTTATTTACAGGCGATTAGGAGTACGACTCATATCAGAGCGTAAAAGAAAAAAATTATCACAAGAACAACTGGCGCTTCTTTGTGATATTGATAGAACATATGTTGCCCGAATTGAAGGTGGAAAAGCTAATCCCACCTTCAGAACTCTTTATAAAATCGCTCGTATTCTACGTATAAAATTAAAAAAACTATTTGGAGACATTTAACATCTAAATATGATAGAGTTTGGATATGGCAAAAAAGCAGCTTTCACACACAGAACGCGTGCTTAATATCTGGGCAATTGTTCTTATTATTTGGTCAATATATCGAGTTAACTTCAAGACAGATCTGCCCATTTGGATAGATGAGTTTGTCGCAAAACCCCTCATTTTTATTCTACCCGTATACTTTTTTATTACGAGAATTGAGAAGAAAAAATTTTTTGAAGGAGTGAATTTATTAATGAGTAATGCTCGTAGCGGAATTCTTCTTGGATCAGGTATCGGAGTACTGTTTGTTATTTTTACTTTATTCTGGAGTAATAGAGTGGTAAATACAGAAAATAGTATCTATTATTTTGTTTTGTCAATTGCAACAAGTTTTTCGGAAGAAATACTCGCGTTTGGATTCGTTCTTAAACGGTTACTCGATGACTCAAAGAATTATTTTACTGCGGTTTTTTTTGCCAGCATATTATTTTTTATAACGCATCTACCTAAATTTTTTTCAACAGACACTCTTACGGGAGAGTTATTACTGAGATTGTTGGTTCTTGATTTCTGTTTAGGGATGATTCTGTCAACTATTTTTGTTTTTAGGAAGAATCTATGGCTTACTATTAGCATACATACTTTTTATCTTTTTACGATCTATCTCTTTATTTAGTTTCGTATATCCAAAACATCTCCTCAGTCCCTATTTTTATTTTCTGAAAACTACCGTTAGGTAACCAGGTGAAATCGTCTGGATAACCCACAAAGACCGTATTTTTTGCATCTTTATTTTTTGGAAAAACGAAATGAAATTTATCAAAGCCTATGACCTGCCCAAAACCATACTCGTCAGGAGCCGAGATGCGAGCTTGCGGTTGATATTTAATGGGAGAATAGTTTAAGAAGTAAAGTAAAAATACGTAGGGTTGTCCGTGTTGTGTTGAGATATAAAACCTGTCAAATTTGTCATAGTTTTTCTTTACATATTTAGTAAGTTCTTTATAGCCACATTGCCAAGCTCTTTGTATGTATGCTCTCTTTGAGTAGTGATTCAGATAAAAATCCCACGAGTAATATGAAAAGAAAAGATACGTTGCGATTAATCCTCCAATCCAAAATAACTTTGTTTTTTTTTGAGCATCGATAAACGAAATGACCCCATAAGCCGCTATGATAAAAATAGGTATAAAGATGAATAAGGTTCTGGTAAGTGAATTACTTGCCCACGAAAGTGATCCTGAAATGGGGGAAATAAAAAGAAGACCAAGGAGGTGCCACTTCCACTTATGTTTCGTCTTGAAGAGATAATAGATACCAATAAAGACGAAAATATATTCGACAATCGTAAGAGGTGACATTTGACGAAATCCAAATCGAGGATTCTCGTCACCGTTAATGATAAGAAAATCAGGAGAAAAGTATTTCGTATATTCAAGCGATATGTCCCGTATGCCGATGGTGAGCTTGTTGTAGAAGAAGCGTTGTCCACCCTCAGTCCGGAGTTCGTATATTTTTTGTGCAAAACCAGTGGTTCTAAAAAAGAGCAAGTTTTCAATACGAGTCGGTTTAAATCGAAGGTCGGTTAAAAGAAAAATAAAAAGCGCCAGAATTACGGTAAACAAGATGTTCCTATGAAACTTCTTTTTGGCAAAATAAAATAACGAAAGAATAAAAAACGTCACACCAAAGATACGAGCTGATTGATAGGTGAACAAAGATATAAATAGAAGAATGGAGAAAAGTAAACCGAATCGATACTTGCCTGTCTTGATGTATTTCACAAAGAAAAGAGATGTGAGTGTAATTGCGAAAACAGAAAGGAGGGCTTCGTGTGCTTGACGTCCTACGATATGGAGCGCAAGAGAAGATCCGGTAAGAAAAGCAGCTAATAAAGAAACGCTCTTTTTATTAAATAATTCTTTGGTTAGAAAAAAAATTGCCAGAGGCAGAAGCGTTATGAGAAGAGTGTTAAATGCACGCGCACCTAGTTCGTTAAGTCCAAAAAGGAAGATAAACGGAATTGATCCGTATGAATAAAGGGGCATTTTATAGTCTCCAAATGACTTTAGTCGCACAGGAAAAGGAGCGCCATATTCATCACTGCCGGTCTTAAGAAGGGAGTATGCGTTATAGGCAAAAGCCGCCTCATCAGCATTCACACACGGTGGAGTTCCTTGTTTTATGACATTAAGTACAAACGATAGAGAAATAATTAAAACAAGAATGATGCCGACTTTATGTTTAATGAATTTTTTCAAAGACATTTGCGTCAGACAGTATACACATTTTTTTCTGTTGATGTCTTCGGTAAAGAATGAGGGGAGTTCTTAATTTTGCTTGAAGTAAACCGAGGAGAAATGAAACGCGTAGGGTAAAAAGTGATCGAATGAAGAGAATCAAAAGAGAAGATAGGTGATTTCCTAAAAGATTCATATCTGTAATATTTTTCCAGATAAAAATAAGTTGGTTGCGATACGCAACTGTTTCAATTGTTTTCTTGGGGAAATATTTACCAATTGTCGTCTCGTGATGATGTTCAACAACGATGTCCTTATCAAAATACACGCTCATTCCTGCTTTCCAAGCGCGATATGAAAGGTCAATATCTTCCCAGTAGAAAGGTTTGTATACTGAATCAAAGCCGCCAATCTTCATATATTTTTCTTTGTCGATAATGCATGAACCCCCTTCTGCCCAACCGGTTAGACCAGACTTTGTTGAGTCTGCTTTTTCGTGCATGACAAATCCATTTTTCCAAAACAATTTATTTTTACCAACAATTTCATCATCTTTCTCTTTTTGAGCAAATGAAACAGCGAAAACATTGGTGTTTTTTTTCAAGCTTTCAAGACCTTTGAGATAAGAATCATCGAGAAGCACGACGTCACTGTTAAGAAGCATAACGTATTCTCCAGAGCTTTTTTTAATACCAAGATCCACAGTTCCAGCAAAGCCAAGATTTGTTTTATTTTCAAAGAGCGTGACCTTGAAATCTTGCAGAAGGTGTTTTATTGATTCTGTAGGATCATCGTTAATTATTACAATTTCGCAGCCCTTTAAATAGCTAAGATTGCGTTTAAGGTTGGTAACGAGAAGATCGGTATTTTTATATGTGGGAATGATGACTGAGAGCATGGGATTAATTGCTAATAGTTAATTGTTAATGGTTAATTGTTGATAGGACATGTTGTTTAAAAGCATCATAGGAGAAATGTTTCGTTACAAATTCTTGAGCTTTTGTTGAGATTTCTTTTTGTTTCCTTTCATCATTAATAATACTTTGTAATTTTTCTTCTAGTTCTTCCTCATTGTTAAATAAATAACCATTTTCATCATCTTTTATATACTCTTTTGGTCCACCTGCGTTAAAACAAAATGCAATGCATTTTGCAGCCATCGCCTCAAGTGGGGTGATGCCAAGATGTTCTACTTGTTCGGGATGAATATTTTCGTCAACTCCAAAACCGGTAAAATGCCAATAGTACGTTGAAAGTCTATAAAGTCTATAAAGTTCAGAAAGTGAAACGTTTGGCTTTAATATAATTGACGAATCGTCTCCAACCATTTTTTTTAGGTTATTAAAATATTCTTGGTCGTCTTGTTTTAATCCTCCGGCTAAAATAAGCGTAAAGTCTTTAAGAAGAGTCTTACGTAAAGATTTGAATGTTTGAATAATCTGAGCGTGGTTTTTAGTATGAAGGTGTCCAAAAAAACGGCCGACTGATAAGATGGTTTTACTTTTTTTATCTGTTGTAGTCTTAGAAAATTCACGATCAATATAGGGATGTATTGTTTGGGATTTCATTCCCCACGTATTCAGCCAATGCCGGGTAAAGTCGGAGTTTGAAATAAATGTATAGTTCCATAATTTTGCTTTATTTATTACATTCTGAGAATATAATTTCTTGTCCGGAACCATTGAGAATACAAAATTTTGCTTTGCAGACGAAAAGAAATAACTACCGTCAGTTACATAAAAAAACATGTCAAAAGATCGCAAAGTGCGAAGTTTTTCAAATGACGATTGCTTGCGAAAATTATTACTCAAAAACTTCAAATTCGCAAACTTAAGGGAGAATGATGATTCTATTCTCTTCGTAAGATCTTCGTCCCAAAAAATAACTACGTCGTATCCTTGTTCGTCAAAGACCTTGAGTATTGAAAGAATATGTTTTTCACCTCCGCCCATTGTGTCGAGGTAGGGATTATAAAGGGCGATGGATTTTCTTTTCATAAAGAAATAGGTACGTAGTCGTTTTGGAAAACGCCTGATATACCGATTCCATTATACCAATTTGGCCATCCATAAACCCACGTTTTATGATGAGTCTTCGCATAAGCTCTCCTAAGAACTTTCTAAAAAAAGTAATGGATGAAGCTGATTTTTTACCTTCAAAAAGAAGTTGCGCCTCAATCTGTTCATAAACGACGGTCTTTTCTACCATTGACTCAAAATCACCATGAAAATAGTGAAGGAGTGGCTGGTTTAATGTACCCTGAGCGCCTTGCACTTGAGGAGTGGAGTGGATTTGCTTAGGCCAATCGACAAAGCTTGACTTATGAATTAAGCGAATTTGTGCGTCAGGCCACCATCCTCCATGCTTTAACCATTTTGTTTCCCCAAATATATTCTTACGCGGAATCTTGTAACTTGTAGCTTGTAACTTGTAGCTTGTAACTTTTTTGATTTCGTCACTCAGTTCCTTCGTGATGTGTTCATCAGCGTCTAGGATGAGAATCCAGTCTGCGGGGGTTTTTTCGATCGCAAACTTCCTCGAAGGTTCGACGTATTGATGATTGGGAAAATCAAATACCATCACTCCCATTTTTTCTGCAATTGCTTTTGTTTCATCGGTACTGCCCGTATCAATGAGGACGACAGTATCAGTGAGCAATTTTGCCGACGTAATACATTCTCCAATTTGGAGTTCTTCGTTTTTTGCGGTGATGACTACACCGATTACTGATTTTCCCATAGTTCAAGAGTTACTTTTGGATTAACCGTGACTACTTTTAACCGTTTGGAACTTTGAGGTTTTTGATCTTGTTTCCAACGTTCGATTCTTCCAAGACATTCCCGTTTTTCATTTTGCTCGATCTCAAGAAACTTACACTCATCTTTTTCTAAAATAAACCAACATTTTCGATTAATAAAATCAGACGTTATTTTTGGTTTGCCGGTACTTTCATAATAGCGGAATAAGTAACTGTACGTATGAGGAATGACGGGAGGGGTGTAAACCTTAATGCAGGATTCTTTTTCCTCTCCAATTTCATCGTACAAAACTCCGACGGTGTGTATGTGCTCACGAAGTCCCTCAAGCTTGACGTCTTTTTTAGTGTCTTGATAAGCTCGAACGACATTTGTTGCTAATAACAAAGACAGAGCAAAATAGAGAACTCCCTTAGCGATTGTATTTTTACTTGATTGAATGCTAGAACTTGCTACTGCGATGAGAATTCCAAAAAGATATGGAACACCTTCATAATAATTGGCAAACACAACTTTTTTATAAAGAAGTGATAAAAAGAAAAATGAAATGAGAAAAAAGAGAACAAAGAGGAAAAAGTTTTTTTGTTTTTTCTTAAGGATCAACAAGCTGTAATAAGTACCAAATCCAAGCACTGCTAAAAAAACAACATGCAAAAGAATGTTGTCTGTAAAAAGTCTTTGATAGAGATCTTGTAAGAGGTGGAATCGTTCCAGGAACACTTCTTTGAATGTTTTTACTGATTCTGTAGATGGGGTTGCGATGAGCTTTAAAGCTACTTTTGTCTGAGCAAACTGAGTTTTTATTTCAAGGAGGAGTCTTGGGAGATGTCCGATAAAGATGCCGAGGAATATGCTTCCCATTTTTTTCTTTGAGCCAAAAAATGTTTTCAATTGACGTAAGACAAGCAAGCTTATTAAAAACGCAGGGTAAACAAATACTCCCAAAGCAACTTCAGCTTCAAATAAGAGGGCGAGCGAAAGTCCTAAAATAAATAGAGTTGACAAGCTTTCTTTGTCTGTATAGCGAGCATAACAGTATAAAAAAAGTAAGAAAAAGGGGAGCGCAAACGTACTATTACTCACAAAAAATGCAGCATATATAAAGTAGGGCGAGAGTGCGACGAGCATAAAAAAAACCAGTCCAACAAATTTGTCATACTTTTGACTCAAAAAATAAGAAAAAGCAAGGTTAAGTACAAGAGCAACGATAAATACGTAGAGATAGAAGCTCATAGGACTACCTCCTGATAGAAGGTAGGGAATGCTTAGGAAGTAATACCACCATACGCCATGAAAAATCCCCGGGACTCCAGTTGTTGGTCCAACAAGAGCAATATCGCCTCGCGATACTAAGTCGGCGACTCTGAGGAAATCTCTCCCTTGATCAAATGTATAGGGTACCGTTTGAAAATAGATAGGCAGTAATCTAAAATAACAGAAGAGAAGTATGCTTACCGCAGAGAAGATCAGGAAGACCTGTTTGTACAATTTACTCATACAATAATGAAATTATATCATAGAGTATTTGCATCTATTTTCACATTCGTTCTCATCATTTATTCTTTTGTTTTAATCGATCCCAATTTCACTCTTTTTAACCATCCAATCTGGACAGTGTTTCGAAATGAACTTGTTAAGGTGGGTTACTATCAACGAAATACATCCTCACTTATTTATATTTTCATTATTGCAATGCTTTTTCTATTTCACTGGTTTTGTATTAAAAACTACAAGACGGTTTCGTTTCGATTCCTTGCGATACTCGCATTTTTCATTGCTATTTTTTCGTACCCATTTTTATCGCATGATTTTTTCAACTATTTATTTGACGCTAAAATACTTACGTTTTATCACCAAAATCCCTATTTACACAGACCGATAGATTTCCCTTCTGATCCGTGGCTTAGGTTTATGCACTGGACACATAGAACGTATCCTTACGGGCCTGTCTTTCTCCTTCTTACCGTCATTCCATCATTTCTGTCATTTGGGAAACTGATCGTAGACGTAATTCTATTTAAAGTGGTATTTTTCGCTCTGTTTCTTTGGTCGTTTCACCTTCTGTATAAAATGAATCAAAAATGGGGAGTTTACTATGCAACAAATCCGCTCGTCATCATGGAGGGACTTGTGAATTCTCATAATGATTTTGTAGCACTGTCGCTTGCGGTAATCGGTATCTTTTATATTAAGACGAATGACAACATAAGAGCCCGCATTTTTTTAATCTTATCCGGAGGAATTAAATACATTACGATCCCGTTTATTTTCCTCCAAAAACAAGCATCATCAAAAATAAACATAGCTTTAGTAGGTGTGCTTTTTGTCGCGCTATGCTACCTGTCTTTTCAGACAGAAATTCAACCGTGGTATTTCTTGGCATTATTTGCTCTTATTCCTTTTTACGAAAAACTTATTATGAGTTTAAGTATTTTTTACGCAGGATTATTGTTTTCTTATTATCCTTATGTTCGTTTTGGACCATGGAACGAATCGTGGCAGGTCAACATGAAACACGAGATCATCATCGTGTTTGTTATCATAAATGCAGCTTACATGAGCTCTCTTCTTTTGAGAAAAACGAAGAAAAGATAGTTTTTGACAAGATGAAGTTTGGTCCAGAAGGGAGCGTACTTCAATCCAAAACGAAGACGATTCCGTTCCTGGTATTTTACATGCAGTTTAGATCCAGAACCGCCGGTAGATTGACTTACCTTGTGCCAGATAACGATTGATGGATCATAATAGAGTGAGACATTTTTTCTTTGAGCGCGCACGCAAAAGTCGGCATCCTCAAAATACAGAAAATACGACTCATCCCACCACCCGACGCGTGAAATAACCGATTGGTCAAACAACATAAGACACCCGTTTATAAACTCTGTTTTTTCAAATACGTCATACTGTCCTTCATCAACTTCGTCAACTCCTCTATGAGGTGTTATTGCATGAGCCCAGTCTATTGATCCACCTGTGTACCATAGCACGTGACCCAAATCCTTTTTTTCATAACGATCCTTGTGGTACTCAAATCCTGCTTCATAATAGATTTTCCCCGTAATAATACTTCCTCCGTGTGCATGTGCTGAATCAAGGAGATTTTGAACAAAGTCATTTTTTACTAAAACATCATCATTAGTGACGCAGAAGAGTCCAAAACCATTTTTTTGAGCTTCTCTGACGCCCATATTGACGGCATACGAAAATCCTTTATTTTCAATAAAAATTTGAGTGCAAAATGCGGGTAGTTTTAATTTTTTTTGAGTTTCAGATACATCAGCTATGAAGACGTGAAACGAGGAGCTGGTCTGTTTTTGTAAATCATCGATATAACTGAGCAATATCGAGCTATTGTTGTACGTTGGGACAATGAGAGCAATTTTATTGTTCATGTGATGGTTTGGTAAAAAAAGCAATTTCTTTCATAGGATTTATTTTAAAAAGTAATATCATTGACAAACTATAGAGAACAATGCCGATAATTACTCTGCTTACAAATTCGGCTGGCGATAGATAGAGTCCCACTCCCATAATGACAGAAGAGATGATGGAAGGAAGTACGGGTTTAATAAACGAAAAATGAAACATTTTTTGTGCTTTTATAATGACCAAAATAAATGTCGTAGAGACTAGTAAATGTGCAAACGGAAATCCGTAAAGACCATTTTGTTGGGTTAAGACAGGGGTGGCAATCCACATGATAATCGTAAATAACATCATGAAACTAAACGATTGTTTTACGTGACCTAAGGCATTTAGAAGATTCATAAAAGGAGCCCCGAATGACAAAATAATAGAAGAGATAGCAAAAAGGGTGAATAGTGGTAATGCTGGCTGCCATTTTTGATAGCGAGGAACGAGCTCTACAAAAAGGGGCATTACGAAAATCATCCCAGTGTATATAGGAACAAGAATTGCGCTTTGGTAGTGCAAGAGTCTTTCGCAGAGTTTAGAAATTTTTTCCTTATCATCCTGAAAACGTGCCATTAGAGGGAATAGGACCTTATTAACATTGTCCATGATGATTCGTATTGGAGCGTCTGACCATTTTTTAGCCCAGCCAATATATCCCAACGCTTCAAATCCAATTACTTTTCCTAGATACAAAATGATAAGGTCGTCTTTAAAAAGCGCGAGGAACGAACTTGCTTGAAAGGGAAGTCCAAAAGATAAAAGTTGTCCAAGACTTTTTCTCGAAATACCAATCTGAGGCTTCCAAAACGAGATTGAATAGATGAGAATAAGGCCAACGATAGATCTTAAGAGAACTGCGACGGTAAAGCTTTGAAGACCAAATCCAAGCACTGCCATTATTGAAACAGCAAAATAAAATACAGTATTTTCAACGACCTGCACGAAGACGATTTTTTCGAATTTTATATCGCGCTCCAGAAAGATCGAAGGAATTGTTTTGAGTGAAGATATAAAAAAACCAATAAGCAGCGACCAGTAAAGATATACGCCGTCTTGGGGAAGTTGGTAAAAGGAGGTGATGAACGAGGTGGCAAAGAATCCAATAACAATAATTGAAATAATGAGGATCTGTTGTACGGTAAAAGTTGTTTTAATATCGTCGTCATGAATTTCTTTTTTTTGAATAAGTGAGGCGGCAAGTCCGATGTCAGAAAAGTAATTGAGAAATGAAATGATGGAAAGGACGGTTATATAAATTCCGAAAATATGAGGAGAGAGGAGGATGGTGACGATGAGATTTGCAACAAGACCTAAGACGGCGGAGTAGCCGCTCTGAAAGAAGAGGCTCATCGTGCTGACAAAACTTCTTTTTTTAATATCCATTCCTATATAATTATCTCATGTTGATAGGGCTTGCTCTTCTTATTATAACAATCCCAGCATTTACTTCTCTGATAAACAGCCAGTATTTCTCAATGCACGATGATCAACATATTGCCAGGCTTTTTTCACTTGATCAAGGCATAAGACAAGGCTATCTCTATCCTCGATGGGTTGATCTATGGGGATTTAATCATGGTTATCCTTTGTTCAACTTTTATCCACCCTTTATTTATTACGTAGCCGAGTTTTTTAAACTGTTTGGAGCCTCGTACATTGTATCGATCAAGCTTATGTGTATGACTGGATTTTTGGTTGGTGCAATTGGGATGTATTTATTAGTAAAAAAAGTCACTGAGAATCGTCTCGCGGCTCTTCTTTCGGCAACACTGTTTACGTTTTATCTTTATCACGGTATTCTCATTTATGTACGAGGTGCTTTGGCTGAATTTTTTGCAATGTCACTGCTTCCGTGGGTGTTCTTGGGGATTGAAAAAATAAAATTTGAGAGGTCCATAAAAAGTAGTATTTTCTTTGGAGTTAGTTTTGCACTTCTCATTCTCACACACCCTCTTATTGCGTTTCCTTCACTT
Organism: uncultured Gammaproteobacteria bacterium; assembly: GCA_964356745.1. Lineage (GTDB taxonomy): Bacteria > Patescibacteriota > Microgenomatia > UBA1406 > GWC2-37-13 > CAYHIW01. The sequence continues at coordinate 12,705 of CAYHIW010000023.1, forward strand.
TTATACATTGCAATTTATGTTCTCTTTTCCCTCGTAACTCTCTCTGTAGATAAAGCAAAATTTTTAGGACACACAATACTTGGAGGTATCATAGGACTATCGCTGTCAATTTTTTTCTGGTTACCTTCGATGTTGGAGCGTAAGTTCACATTGGTTGATGACATTCTTACAACAGAACTCGCCAGTTACAAAATCCATTATGTATATCCAGAACAACTATGGAGCTCTCTTTGGGGATATGGAGGATCAATTCCAGGACCGATTGACGGACTCAGTTTTCAGATAGGCAAGATTCATTTAGCCATTTTTACATTTTCCATTGTGACATTTTTCATTTGTCTTTTGATGAGAAGAATTTCAAAAGCAAACATTCTACGTTACACGTTCTACGTTGCGCTGTTCATGTTTAGTATTTTTATGACTACTCAGTATTCTTCGTTTGTTTGGGATAATATAAAACAGCTTTCATATCTCCAATTCCCGTGGCGTTTCATGACCTTTGCCGGTTTATTTATATCAATAGCAGGAGGATATGCCATCTACTTCTTGACTCAGTGTATTGATACACTGAGTCAGAGAGGTGTGATTGTTGGAGTTGTGACAGTCGCACTTTGTTTATCTGTAGTAGGGATAAACGGGAAATATTTTCATCCACAACAACTTATTAATACGACCGATACTGAGAAAACATCGTTTGAAGAAATTGCATGGAGAGTGAGTAGATCGACGTTTGAGTTCATGCCTAAAGGAATCAAGACAACGAAGTCTGAATATAACACGACAATACCTAGTATTAAGAAGGATGAAATAAGAATTATGAATTATGAATTAGAGGAGGGGAAGGCGGTTGTAAGCACTATTGAAAATAAATTTGCTCAAAAAATATTTAAAATTAATGCCGCTACACCAAGTGTTGTTCAATTTACCATTTCAAACTTTCCTGGGTGGGTTGCGAAGATCGACGGTGAAGAAATAAAGATTAATGACAGTAACGACTTTAAACTGATTACATTGTCTATTCCGCAAGGTAATCACGAAGTTGTTCTTGTGTTTAGCAACACTCCTGCGAGAACTATTGGCAACTGGATTTCACTAGCAACAGTATCATTGGTAATGACTTACTTATTGTTCAAGCAGTTCAAAAAGGTAAAAGGCTGAGTCGTTGCCGGGTTTGTGATATTCTTCAACTTTTTTCATTGGCCAGTCTGTAGGAAATTCTTTGCGATGTGAAAAAACAATAAATACCTTGTCTTTCTTAAGTAATGGTTGATTTTCAACAAGATGTTTCTTCTCAAGAGGCCAGTATCCCTTAACGTTTACATTATCATTTGGAGCTAGTGATGCATTGAGCATGTCTCCGACCACTCCAAAGTTCCCTTCAGCAATAAGTATCACGCGCTTTCCTTGAGATTCATCTTTTGCTCGGGTCATAAGTTCTTTTAATCCCCATCCTGATGATACCCCTTCTATATACTGCCAACGATCGATTGCAGGCAGTGGGATTTTTGATTGATCAAAAAGCATGGTGTAATTTAAATAAGCGACGCTTAGAACGTAGAGCGTAGAACATAGAACGAGAATATTTTTCTTTTTAATTCTTGTTAAGAAATAAGCAGCAAGGATGAGAAGCGTAGTGACAAAGAAAATGAGATATCGAGGATATACGACTTTTGCAAACGAAGAAATGGCAAAAAATGGGAGCACGATCCATAACGTTAGATATCCAGCAAGCCGAACATCTTTCTTGAAAAGAAAATAGAGTCCAATGAGCCCAAATAGAATAAGCACGTACCCGGATTCAGAAGCAATGTAATAAGGAATGATCTGTGTGTTATGAAATAGAAGTTGAAAAGGAGACTGGAGAAATTCACTAAATGTTAAGACGAATGTTTTGTTTTTTTCTGCAACAAAATTAAGATACGGAGAAAGTCGTTGAATGTTATACATGACAAGTGCGATAAAAGAAGAGATGAGAAATAAAAAGTAAAAATTACTTATTAGAGATAGTAATTTTTTTTTGTTTTTTTCAAAACCAAGAATGGGGGCTAAGGCAGCAAGTCCGATGAATAGTCGAGATGACGATTTTGCAAGAAGTGCAGTGCCTGATATGAGTCCAAGTACGAGCGCAACGTCAAGTCGCATGGTTTTTACAAGGACAATAGAACCAAACAGTATCCAGACAAAACCAGCATTTACCATCGAGTCGACAAGCGCAAGACGATCATAAAAGATAAAAAATGGCGTTAAGACGTAAAGGATTCCTGCGATAAGAGACGCGCGCTTCCCAAACAAGTAATACGTTAGGAATACAATCCCTAATAAAGTTGCTAGTCCGGAGAAAACAGCAAACAGTCTTCCTGCGAGAAGGGGGTTATCTGGAAAAAACTTAAGAAAAGGAATCGTTCCCCATGTTTGTAGTGGTTGCCTGCCATCGGTGAGTGAGATAAATCGCCAACTCGCATCTTTCCAAGCAATCTTCGCCCAGTTAATATAAATTCCTTCATCGGTGAAGATGGGGAAGGTTGTGAGGTTGATGAGCCGTGTGGTAAAGAAGGCGGTAATTATTCCAATGAATGCGATCCACTGTTCTGCAGAAAAAACATTTTTGACAAACTTCAAAACCTTAAAAACATCAAACATAATTAGTAATTAGTATACAGCGTATAATCGTTATTCTTGAAAAGAATCTTCTGATTTTTTGCATATTGATTGTCTCCGTTTTCGATTAAAAATAATCCACGTTTTGTTTTAAGAGCATTTTCAAACTCATCAGTTTTATAGAAATAATTTACTTTTTTGTCGCTGTAGTAGACTGCGCAAGGATGACCACCGTAGACGAACGTCATATCAATCTCTTCATCAGGAGGTAAGATTTCAGGAGCTTGTCGTTCTCCGTACGCGACAAGATAGTTAAGTTCTTTTTGAGGTTGAGTTTTGGCTTGTCGTATGACTTCTTGTCGAGTGGTAACTTCTTGTTTAAATTGAAATAATTTCTTATCCTGCACGATTAATTTAAACGCATCAGCCATCAATAGAATTATGAATATTGAATAAAGAATCAAGGTTGTTTTTGATTTGTGTGTCAAATTATTTGAAAGGCGTCGAATAAGAAGGTCGAGATTATACGCTAAATAGATCGCTAGGAAAGGGTAGATGGGGAGCGCGTACCAGGCGATCCTTGTTTGTACGCGAGTAATCGATGCAAGAGGGATAATAATGAGCAATAAGATGGTGTAAACCATTTCGTACTTTTTAAATCCCCATTTTTTAGTTTTAAGTAAATTGAAAAATGATGTGATGGGGAAAATGAAAAAAGCAAATATCCAAGGAGACAGCTCTCTGTACAAAAGGACGAAGTAAAACCAAATTCTTTCTCGATGGAACTCAATGGGATATCGAGAGCGTTTAATAATATTGTCAAAAATATATACCTTGATGAATCTGTCACCGTAGGTGAGATATGTTATTAGATGCCACGGGATAACTACTGCAGCACAGATTGCGCAAACTCGTATAAAGTCAAGCAAACGTTTCTTATTAAAGTTAAGAAAGAGCGCTATAAAAAGCGCAAGAAGAAATTGAAGAGCGCCAATTCCTTTGACCATAATTGCGAGGCCAAATAAAACACCAGAGAGTATTTGAAATTTTTTCGAAGGCCCCGATTCAATCCAGCACCAGACGCCAAGAAAAATAAAAAGCGTGAAAAGAATG